>JAFKLU010000408.1 GCA_017304105.1 Sphingomonadales bacterium | reverse complement strand
CCGCAGCGCGCGCTGCCGCTGGCCTTTGCCAGCCATTGCCAGTTGGCCTTGAGCGCGGCGCTGTCCAGATGCAGCGCCATCGGCGCGGAAGGGCGATCCGTCATGCGACCGGGGTTAGCGCGCGGCGCTGCCAGCGTCGAGATTCTTCTGCCAGCTCCTCCCCTCGCCCCAGATGATGGCGAGCAGCGCGACCACCACCACAGCCAGCGTGTACCAGAGCCCCGCATAGGGATCGCCGGTCTTCGCGACGATGTAGCTGGCGATGAACGGCAGGAAACCGCCAAAATAACCGCAGCCGATATGATAAGGGATCGACATGGAGCTGTAGCGCACTTCGGGCGGGAACATCTCGGCCAGCGCCGCCGCGACCGGGCCGTAGGTCATGCCCGAGAGGAAGCTCAGCGCGATCACGCCCAGCAGCACGACGAACAGATTGGCGGCGGGCGGCGTCTGCGGCGTCAGGTCATAGCCCGCGGCGGAAATCGCACCGGCAAGCGCCTCGCCATGCGGATCGGCCACCGCCGCCCCGCCGATCGTCACCGCGAGGCTCTCGTCCGCGACTATGGTGTAGGGCACGCCGATCGTCGTCAGCTCGCCGAGCACCTGCGCGCAGGGCGTCGACTGCCTCGCCGCGAACGGATCATAATGGCAGTCCTTGCCGCTGACGACGATCGGCGCGCGGGCGCTCGCCTGCGCAAGCCCCGGATTGGCCTGGCTGCCGATCAGCCAGAAGATCGGCATGAGCAGGAACAAGGTCAGCACATAGCCGGTGCCGATCACCTTGCGGCGGCCGAACTTGTCCGAGAGGTGGCCGAACAGCACGAACCAGCCGGTGCCGATCGCCACGCCCAGCGCCACAGTGACCTGCGCCGTCGTGCCCGCCACCTTCATCGGCCCCTGCAGGAAGGAGAGCACGGAGAACATGGCCGTGTACCAGATCACCGTGAGGCCCGCCGCGATGCCGAACATCGCGACGAGAATGCGGCGCGGATTGCCGGGATAGGTGAAGCTCTCCACGAAGGGATTGCGCGACATCGTCCCTTCCTTGCGCATCTGCTCGAACACCGGGCTCTCATGGAGTTGCGCGCGCATCCAGACCGAGACGGCAAGCAGGATGAGCGAGAGCAGGAAGGGCACCCGCCAGCCCCAGGCCTCCCAGGTGCCGGCGGACATCACGCCCTTCACGCACAGCACGACGATGAGCGAGAGCATGAAGCCCCCCGCCACCGCCGCCTGGATGAAGCTCGTATAGAAGCCCGAGCGGCCCTGCGGCGCATGTTCGGCCACATAGATGGCGGCGCCGCCATACTCCCCGCCGAGCGCGAGGCCCTGGCAGACCCGCAGCAGGATGATGAGGATGGGCGCGGCAATGCCGATCGCCTCGGCCGAGGGCACCATGCCCACGCCCGCCGTGGCAATGCCCATCAGCAGGATCGTCGCCATGAAGGTATATTTGCGGCCCAGCCGGTCGCCCAGATAGCCGAAGATGATCGCGCCCAGCGGCCGGAAGCCGAAGCCGACCGCGAAGCCGGCCCAGGCGAGCAAGGTCTGCAGCGTTTCGCTACCGGTCGGGAAGAAGGTCCGCCCGATGATGCCGCTGGCGGCGAGTGTGCCGTAGATGAAGAAATCATACCATTCGAAGATGGTGCCGAGCGACGAGGCGCCGATCACCAGCGGAATGGATTGCTTCTCTTCCGCGCCTTCCGTTCCGGCCACGACCGTCGCCATGCAGCACCCCCTCGCTCATTTTATGCGCGCGATTGTATGCAAGTTGACTGTCTTTGTGAACTGCCCGCGGCGCACGAGCAAATGATTATGCCGGAACGGAGAGCCGCCGGCAGACGGCGGCTCTCCGAAAGCAATCAGGCGAAACGAACGCTGACGGTGCGGCGGCGCATCGCCATGCCGGCAAGGCCGAGCCCGAGGATCATCATCGCCCAGCTGGCCGGCTCGGGCACCGCCGCGATCCGCAGCACCTGGCCGATGCCGGGGACCGGACTGAAGTTGGTCACGTAGAAATCGCCTTTCGCGCCGATTTCGAGACCGGTCGGCATCACGAGGCCGGAGTAGATGGTGGTCAGGCTGCTGTCGCTGTTCACCCGCTTGATCGAGCCTGGCCCGCCGCCCAGCAGACCATCCTCCGCGATTTGCAGCACATAGAGCGTGCCCTCCGCATCAAAAGCGATGTCGGTGATCGTCGTAAGGCCGGTCAGGAACGGGGTTTTCACGCCCGTCACCGGATCGACCGCGAAGATCGTCGAGGCGCCCGGCGTGAACGGGAAGCCGGTCAACTCTGAAACATAGAGCTTGCCGTCCGGCCCAAGCGCGACGCCGGTCGGCACAGGATCGCTCGACGGCGGCCCCATGCCCGGAAACAGCAGATTGGGCACGTCATCGAAGGTCGTGATGGCGCTGACCACGCCCGCATCGGTCACCTTGAGCAGGGAATTGCCGCCCGCATCGGTGACATAAAGCCCGCCCGGCCCCGCAGCAAGATGGAAGGGATTGCTGTCGACCTGATCCCCGGCGGGATTGTTGGCGCCCTCGAAACCAGCAAGGTCAGCGACAAGCGTGAGGCCGCTGGCGGTGAACTTGTAGAGCCCGCCGAGGTCCGCCGTCTCCGCCGTGCGCGCGGCCGGATTGGCGCCGAGGCCGAGGACCACATAGCCCTCGCCATTGTAGAAGGCGATGTCCTGCGGACCCGTTGCGGAGCCGGACAGGCCCGCGATGGAGGTGATGCCAGTGAGGAACGGGCTCTGGACGCCGCCCAGCACCTGGGTGATCGAACCGGTCTTGCCCGCGGTCGCCTCGCCCTCCCCAGTCGGGATCGTCACCGGCCCCGGCACATAGAAGCCGCCCTCGGCGATGTAGAGCCCGCCATCTGGGCCGAAGGCGAGGCCGCGCGGATTATTGAGGCCGGAAGCAAAGACGCTCGCCTGATAGACCTGAGCGCTGACGGGCATGGTCGCCACTGCGGCAAAGGTGCTGGCAGCAGCAAGCGCAAGGGTGCGCCATCCTCTCGAACTTTTCATGATTGTCTCCCACGTTCGGCCCAAGGGCCGAGCAGGGAGGGAATATGGTTAACGCCGAGTCGCACAGAAATATGCGACGAAAGGCCTTCAATGTCCGATCAGGCGAGGAGAGCTGCACGATATGGTTAATCGTTGATGCAAGATTCCCTAGGCCTGGATATTCGGGCTTTCGGTCTGCACGCTCGATTTCTAACGTCTATCTCAAGCCGTTCGTTTCGAGCGAAGGTTCGAGCTTGTCGAGATGGCCGCTCGAGCCGAACGGTAAACATCGACAGAAGCGCCTTTCCAGCCTGCTTCCAATGACATCTAGGCAGCCGAATCTGTCCACGCCGCCTAGTCGATCTCCAGAATCACCTCGTCGAGAACCAACGTCGCGCCCGCCTGCGCGGTGACGCGGCTCACCGTTCCGGCGCGGCCGGCGCGCAGGATATTCTCCATCTTCATCGCCTCGACCACGGCGAGCGGCTGGCCCGCTTCCACGCGGTCTCCCGCGCTGACGTGCAGCGCCACCAGCTTGCCGGGCATCGGGCTCATCAGGAAGCGCGAAAGGTCGGGCGGCGTCCGCTCGATCATATGTCCGGCGTGGCGGGCGACATGCGCGGGGAGCACCCGCGCATCATGGCTGGCGCCCCGCGTGGTCAGTCGCCAGCCGGCGCGGATCGGCGCGATGCGCACGGCGAGGCTCTCCTCCCCGTCCTCGCCAAACTCGGCCTCGATGAGCCGGTCGCCCGGTGTGTAATCAAGCGCCATAACGAGCGGGGTGCCATCCACCGTCACGTCGTCGCCCCGGATCTCCACCTCATGCACAGCGCTGCCCAATCGCACCTGCCAGCGCGTCGGCGGCGGCAGGCGGCGGCCGAGTTGCCCGTCGATGCGCCGCGCGCGATCGGCCTGCGCCATGGCTGCAAAGGCAGCGATGGCCGCGATGCGGCGCAGCAGTTCGTCGGAGGCAGGCGCGCCCGCAAACCCCTCCGGATATTCCTCCGCGATGAAGCCGGTGGTGATCGCCCCTGAGCGGAACCGCTCGTGCTGCATCAACGCCGAGAGGAAATCGATATTGTGCCCCAGCCCCTCAATCTCGAACCGGTCGAGCGCGTCGATCTGCAGGTCGATCGCGTCCAGCCGGGTCGCGGCATGGGTGACGAGCTTGGCGATCATGGGATCGTAGAACATCGAGACTTCGCTGCCCTCGGTCACCCCGTCGTCAAGGCGCACGACACCCGGCGTCTTGCCCTCATCGCCAGTTTCGGGCGGGGTATAGCGCACCAGCCGCCCCGTGCTCGGCAGGAAGCCGCGATACGGGTCCTCGGCATAGACGCGCGTCTCGACGGCCCAGCCTTCCAGCCGCACATCCTCCTGCCCGAAGCCGAGCCGCTCGCCATTGGCGACGCGGATCATCTGCTCGACCAGGTCCAGCCCGGTGACCATCTCCGTCACCGGATGCTCGACCTGCAGCCGCGTGTTCATCTCAAGAAAGTAGAAGCCCTGCCCCGTGGGATCATTGCCGGCGACGATGAACTCGACCGTGCCCGCACTATAATAGCCCACGGCCTTCGCCAGCGCGACGGCCTGCTCGCCCATGGCCCGGCGCATCTCCGGCGAGACGAAGGGCGACGGCGCTTCCTCGACCACCTTCTGGTGGCGCCGCTGGATCGAGCATTCGCGCTCGCCGAGATAGAGCACGCTGCCGTGCTGATCGCCCAGAAGCTGGATCTCGATATGGCGCGGCGCCTCGATGAACTTCTCGATGAACACGCGATCATCGCCAAAGCTCGCCAGCCCCTCGCGCTTGACCGCCGGAAAGCCCTCGCGCACCTCCGCCTCTGAATATGCGAGCCGCATCCCCTTGCCGCCGCCCCCGGCCGAGGCCTTCATCATCACCGGATAGCCGATCTCGCCCGCAATCCGCACCGCATGGTCGGTATCGTCGATCTCGCCGACATGGCCAGGCACGACATTCACGCCCGCCGCCCGCGCAAGCCGCTTGGATTCGATCTTGTCGCCCATCGCCGCGATCGCCTCGGGCGGCGGCCCGACGAAGATAATGTCGTTGTCAGCGCAGGCCCGCGCGAAGCTCTCGCGCTCGGACAGGAAGCCATAGCCCGGATGCACCGCGTCCGCACCGGTCGCCTTGCAGGCCGCGATGATCGCATCGGCAAGCAGATAGGATTGCGCGGCCGGAGGCGGGCCGAGCAGCACCGCCTCGTCCGCCATCAGCACATGCGGCGCCCGCGCGTCCGCCTCCGAATAGACCGCGACCGTGGCGATGCCCATCCGGCGCGCGGTCCGTATGACGCGGCAGGCGATCTCGCCGCGATTGGCGATGAGGAGTTTCCTGATCATGAAGGCGCATGCTCCTCGAACCGAACAATCTCAAATCGCCCGCTGTCCAGCCGCACGAGATAGAAGGTTCCCCGACGGTCCCCCTTCAGGGAGACTGGCAGTGCGCAGAGGGGAAATGTGCGCGAAGAACTTTCGCGGCTGGTAACATTCAGCACGGATGGCGCCTTGCCACCAACGGTTCTTGTGGCGCTTATCGTACCTTCGCCCGCACGATGGGGAAAGTGCCCCACGCCTTCAACGACGAGGGTCGATGCACGCTCGGCTTGCTCCCTCGATGGAGTGGCCCGGATTGTGCACGCAATGGCCGTGGACGGCAACGCGCCGATCAAGGCCATCAGGAGCAAAAGCCCCTTCACTCCGCCGCTTCCTCCAGATGCCCGTGCGGCGCCGCCTGCATCGCCCCGACGCCGAGCTTGGCGAACAGCGCGCCATCCCTGTCATCACCGGCGTTCGGCGTGGTCAACAGCTTGTCGCCGGTGAAGATGCTGTTCGCGCCCGCCATGAAGCAGAGCGCCTGCCCCGCCTCGCTCATGCTCTCCCGCCCGGCCGAGAGGCGCACCATGCTCGCCGGCATGGTGATGCGCGCCACCGCCACGGTGCGCACGAACTCGATCTCGTCGATCTTCGCGAGCGGCGTCCCTTCCAGCATGTTGCCGAGCACCGTGCCCTTGACCGGCACCAGCGCGTTGATCGGCACGCTCTCCGGGTGCGGCATGGTGGCGAGCGCGTGGATGAAACCGATGCGGTCCGCCCGCGTCTCGCCCATGCCGACAATGCCGCCGCAGCACACATTGATCCCCGCCGCGCGCACAGCTTCCAACGTCTCGATCCTGTCCTCGAAGCTGCGGGTGGTGATGACCTCGGCATATTTCTCAGGGGCAGTGTCGATATTGTGGTTGTAATAATCCAGCCCGGCCTCGGCGAGCATGTCGGCCTGCTTGGGCGTCAGCATGCCGAGCGTCATGCATGTCTCCATCCCCATGGCGCGCACGCCCTTCACCATCTCGACCAGCGCGGGCATGTCGCGGTCCTTGGGGTTGCGCCAGGCCGCGCCCATGCAGAAGCGGCCCGATCCGGCATCCTTGGCCTGCGCCGCCGCCTGCATCACGGCGCGCACGTCCATCAGCTTGGTCGCCTTGAGGCCCGTCTCGGCATGGACCGACTGGTTGCAATAGCCGCAGTCCTCCGGGCAGCCGCCGGTCTTGATCGAGAGAAGCGTGGAGAGCTGCACCTCATTGCGCGGATGATGCGCGCGGTGGACCTGCTGCGCCTCGAACATCAGGTCCATGAACGGCAGGTCGAACAGCGCGGCGATCTCCTCGCGGGTCCAGTCCGTGCGCACTTCACTCATACATCACTCCATTGCCTCGCCGCGCTTCGCCATCCCGATGGTGCGCGCATTGCTCGCGGGATGCTCTGCCGCATGCCGCACGACATGGAAAGCCTGCGTGGAGAGAAGCGCGCGATATTCATCGGGTGAAAGGCACGGGGAACCGGACTGCGCGCCGTCGGCGCTACACGCAAAAGTGTAAGCGTGAGCTGGAGACCGCAGATCAGGCGGCTGCGGCGATCGGTTGCTGATCGGGCCGCCAGTTCCACGGCATGAGTTCATCCCAGCGGGCAGCAGGCCAGTTGCCAGCGATCTTGGTGATGACGTCGGCGATATAGGCCTGGGGTTCAAGGCCATTGAGTTTGGCGCTCTCGATGACGGAATAGACGGCAGCGGCGCGATCACCGCCTGCCTTTGATCCGGCAAACAGCCAGTTTTTACGGCCCAAAGCCACACACCGCATGGCGCGCTCCGCAATGTTGTTATCGATCTCCAGGCGGCCATCATCAAGGAAGCGCGTAAGCGCGACCCAGCGCTTGCGGCCATAGGCGATCGCCTTGGCCATCTCGGACTTGGGCGAGAGACGGCGCAGGGCTTCGTCGAGTGCCTGGCGCAACTCGTCGATCAATGGCTGAGTGCGGTCCTGCCGACTTCGTCGCCGGATCTCGGGCTGATGGCCTCGAACCTCTGCCTCAATCTCATAGAGCTGACCTATACGCTCCAACAGATCGGTGGTGAGCGGCGTCGGCTTGGTGGCGTGGATGTCGAATATCTTCCGCCGGAAGTGCGCCCAGCAAGCAACCTCGGTGACACGGTTAGTCTCGTAGAGCTTGTCATAACCGGCATAGCCGTCGGCCTGGAGATAGCCGGTGAAGTTGGCCAGCTGCCGTTGGGGATGCGCGCCTGTGCGATCGGTGGTGAACTCATACCAGACCAGCGAGGGGGTCGTGGCGCCGGAGCCGCGATCATCGACGGCGTAAGCCCAGAGCCTGCCAGTCGCCGTCTTGCCCCGGCCCGGATCAAGCATGGGAACCGGCGTATCGTCGGTATGGATCTTCGAGGCGGTCAGGCCGACCTCGCGAATGCGACTGACGATCGGGTCGAGCAGCACGGATGCCTGCCCGACCCAGCCTGCCAGCGTTGAGCGGTCGATCTCGATGCCCTGCGCCGCCATGATCTCGGCTTGGCGGTAAAGTGGCAGATGATGGTCGAACTTGGAGACGACAACGTGGGCCAGCGTGCCAAAGGTCGCTTTGCCTCGGGCAATGGCTTTTACCGGCGCGGGCGCCTGGACGATCTTCTCGCAGGACCGGCAGCTATACTTGGGCCGGATCGTCCGAACGACACGCCATTGCACCGGCACGGCATCGAGCATCTCGTCGCTATCCTGCCCCAGCGGCCGCAACGCCCCGCCGCAGCCGGGACAGGTGCAGGTGCCTTGCACAGGCTCGATCCGCTGTTCCTCGCGCGGCAGATGAGTAGGCAGCGACCGAACAGGCGACGGCCGATCAACCTCTGCCGGATCGGCCCGACGGGCGGCGGCGACGATGGCCTCGCCTTCGAGCTCTTCGAGGGCCAGCTCAAGCTGTGCGATCTGGGTATCGAGCTTCTCGGACGACTTGCCGAACTGCATCCGCTTGAGGCGCGCTGCACACGCAGCGTGTCGATCAGGATGTCGCGAGCCGAAATATCGGCGTGGGCCGCCGCCAAAGCAGCTTCGAGCTCGGCGATCCGAGCGTCTTTGTCAGCGGTGGAAAGGCCTGCGTCCGACACCGCGATCCTATAGCGGAACAGCGGTTATAATGCCAGAAAAAGCGCCGAAAAATGGGCATTTATCCCGCTAATGAAGGGGTGAAAGTGCGCTCGGGCCGCCGCCAATCTATGCCTTCCAACAGCATGGAAAGCTGGGCTGCGGTCATCACCACCGATCCAGTCTTGGTCGATGGCCACACGAACCGGCCACGATCCATCCGCTTGGAGAAAAGGCACATGCCCTGACCGTCATACCAGAGCAGCTTCACCAGATCGCCTCGCTTCCCGCGAAAGGCGAACAGCGCGCCGGAATGCGGGCTTTGCTCCAGAACCTGCTGCGTCATCACGGCAAGGCCGTCGAAACCCTTGCGCATGTCCGTCGCCCCGCAGGCCAGGAATATCCGCGTCGATGGCGGCAGCGGGATCATCGCGTCAGGATACCGATCACCCGCGACAGGGCGTCGGCATCGACCGTAGCGTCCACACTCACCCTGATGCCCGACGGCAGCTCGATGCCGATCACACCGTCGCTGCGCGCGGCGACCGTTGGGGCGGGCAAGGCCAGCTGCTCACTGATCTGCACCTCCGCAAATGCCGGCTCCGCCAGCTTGCGAACCCCGGCAAGCTCGCCGGACATCGCCTGTCGTCGCCAGGTGTAGATCGAGCCGCTGCCGACGTCATGGCGTTCACACGCCGCGCGCACGCAGCCCTCCGGCCCGAATGCATCCCGCAGCACGGCCAGCTTCTGCTCCACCGTCCAGCGCCGCCGGCCCGACAGCCGAAGACGCATACACGCGCG
>JAFKLU010000407.1 GCA_017304105.1 Sphingomonadales bacterium | reverse complement strand
CCATGCCGGCATCGGCGGTGGCAAAGGAGATCATCGTTCATATGAAGAACCAGGGAGCCGAAGGCACGATGGTGTTCGAACCGTCCTTCATCAAGGCGGCATCGGGTGACGTGATCCGGTTCAAGCCAACTGACCCCAGCCATAACGCCGAGACGATACCGACCATGCTTCCCGCCGGCGCGACGGCCATGAAAGGCCTGATGAACCAGGAAGCGGTGATGACCGTCACCAAGCCTGGCCTCTACGGCATCAAATGCATGCCGCATCATTCAATGGGCATGGTCGCGCTCATCCAGGTCGGCAAGGTATCCGCCGCCGATATCATGGCAGCCAAAGCGTTGAAGCTGGCTCCCCTCGCAGGAAAACGCATGTCGGGCGTGCTTGCGAAAGTGAAATAGGGCCTTTGGTTGGCCGATTTTCGGACCGCCTTGGCTGCCAGAGCTTTCGTCCGCTGTTCTTGTCATGGGCGCCGAACATGCCGGCCGTGGTTCCCTGAAAGACGGACCCCCGCCGTCGCCAGCACCCCCTTTCCAGGGCCCATCATAGGATACGTGCCAGCGCTCCTTCTGGGCCACGGGATCTCAGGCGATCAGCGCGGCATAGCTCATCCAGGGGACGGCGATGCACCATGGCGTTCGCGAAATGCCAGGGCGAATGTGACGAAAGACACTGCGGCGAGTGCGGCCGGAACGGCCCAGATGTTCGACCAGAGATGCGCTGTAGATGTCGTATTCAGCGTGTAGACCATATTCGCGAAAGCGGCGCCGATGAGGATGAACAGTCCCATGTTCAACATCGCCAGGAAAGACTGCGCGCGTGAACGGGCCTCGGGCGGCACCGTCTGCTCGACATAGATGCTCGCTGCGACCAGCACGAAATCATAGCAGATGCCGTGCAATAGGATGCCGATCACCAGCAGCGAGGAAATCGCCGGGCCGCTGCCATCGAAACCGATCGCAAACAGAGTGTACCGCACCACCCAGCCGGCCATGCCGATCAGGATGACGCCTTTGATGCCGAGGCGGCGCAGGAAGAGCGGGAGCAGCAACAGGAAGACCAACTCGGAGACCTGGCCCAACGCCTGCAGCGCCGTCGCCTCGAACCGCTTGCCGCCGATCGTGATGCTGGCGCCCGCCTCCTGCAGGAAGTTGTTGCAATAGGCATAATAGAAGGACAGCGGGATCATGATCACGGAGCAGGCGAAGATCAGTGTCCAGAAGGAGCGATCCTTGATCATGCCGAGCAGGTCGAGGCCGAACAGTCCGGCAATGGAGATCGGCGCACCGCGGGCGCGTGGCGGCGTGTCTGGCAGGGTAAGCGCGTAACCGGCGGCGACAAGGCCGATACAACCCGCGATGACGAGCGGCAGGCTGGTCTCCGCTGCGCCAGCGATCGACCCGATGGCGATCCCGCTTAGTATCCAGCCGAATGTGCCGACCACGCGGATTTGAGGGAATTGCGTGGCGGGATCGTCGAGCGCGTTGAAGATGACGGCCGTGCCGAGCGGCACGGTCGGCACGAAGGCGAGGAAGTGCAGCATGACGACGATGAGGAACAGCGCTTCGCTGCGCGTAACGGTCGCAAGCCAGAGCAAGCTGCCGGCGGATAAGGCGAGCATCACCGCCAGCACCTTCTGCGCGGAGAACATCCGGTCCGCCACTACACCGACGAACAGGGTCGAGATGACCGCGGCGATGCCCTGCATGCCATAGGCCACGCCGATTGCGCCGTCGAAATGCAATCCCTTGCTCATATAGGTGCCGAGCGTCACGAACCACGCGCCGAACATCGCATATTGCCCGAGCATGAGCAGGCTCAAGCGCAGCCGAAGCAGAAGAGGCACCCGTTTCTCCCTGATCGCGAGGGGTCTGGATTGCTCCTCGTTCGGTCGATTTACCTAGTGATCGCTAGGAAGTAAATGCCCCGGCTGCGCCGCCGTCCTCAATGCTGCGGGTCCAGCGCCGTGTCGAACAGGGCCATGAGGGTCCGTGCGACGCCAGCCATGTCGGTGCCGTTGAGCAACCACTGGATCTGCAGGCCGTCCATGATCGCCATGAGCGCGCTTGCCAGATGTTCGGCCGGGATGTCGGTGCGGATCTCGCCGGCATTCTGGCCGCTCTGCACATGCTTGGCGAGCAGCGCGCGCACATGGGTGTAGCGCTGGCGGAAGAAATCGTGGCTCGGATGATGGTCGGACAGGGATTCGCCGAGCAGCACGGTCATCAGCCGCACACCGACCGCGCGACCCAGATTCTCGGTGACGGTATCGGCGATGAGCGTCAGAAGCTCCGTCCGGCCAAGCTTTTCGTCCTCCTTGAGCTTGGTCGCATCGAAGGAGAAGCGCTGCTCCAGCAGGGCGCTCAGCAAGCCCTCCTTGGAACCGAAATGATGGAGAAGACCGGGATCGGAAATGCCCGCGTCGGCCGCGATGGCGGCAGTCGAGACGCCGCGATAGCCCAAATCCGCGAAATGCCGTTCAGCAATATCGAGGATCGCCTGCTTGCTCTGCTGGCCGCGTGTGTTGGTCTTGGACAGACGGCGCGAAGCCGGGCGCCCGCTCGGCACTTTTTTCGTCTGCGTCTTGCTCACCATGGACCTCGCATAATCGACGTTCCGGTCGAAGGGAAGCGGCGCAGGCGCCCGTCCGGTACCCTTGCCGCAGCCGCTTGACAGCCCGCTGTCGCCAATTTACTTACCTAGTCCTCGCTAAGTAAATGGCGAAAAGCAGTCGACCTCGGCCACAAGAGCCGGATGACATTTGGGAGGATCGTGTGAAGCTCAGAAATCTTCTTGTGGCGAGCGTATCGGCATTGATCGCTGGAGCCGGGCCGGCAATGGCGCAGAGCGCGGACGCACCCGAGTCGGATGTCGCCGACATCATCGTGACGGCGCAGCGCCGAGAGCAGAGCCTCAAGGACGTGCCGCTGTCCGTGAGCGTGGCGAGCGCCGAGGCGCTGGCCAACCGCAACTTCACCGACCCGGCGCAATTGCCCTATCTGGTGCCGAGCCTGCAGCTCACCAATTTCCAGGCATCGCCGGGCGCCACCAACTTCTCGATCCGGGGAATCGGCACGGCGAGCTTCTCGCATCTCATCGAGCCCAGCGTTGCCACGGTCATCGACGGCATCGTCATGGGCCGGCCCGAAATGGGCGTCATGGAGTTCTCCGATCTCGAGCGCGTCGAGGTGCTGAACGGGCCACAGGGCATGCTGTTCGGCAAGAACGCTTCGGCCGGCCTCGTCAACATCGTCACGACGCGTCCCAAGCTCGGCAAGCTGAGCGTGGACGCGAGCGGAACCTACAGCAACACCGCGGCCGCTCGGAACGTCGATGGCTGGAAGGGCAACGTCACCGTCAACATCCCGATTACCCCGATCGCGGCGGCGCGGATCAGCGGCTATGTATCCGACGAGGGCCCGCTGGTCGGCAATCCCAATCCGACCGGGTTCAAGGATTTCGGCCGTACCCAATATGGCGCGCGAGCCAAGCTGCTTATCGATCCGGGGCAGGGCCTCTCGGTCTATGTGAGCGCGGACTATTCCCACTCGGACGGTATGGGCACCGGCGTCTACACGGCCCGCACCGCGGCGCCGGGCGGCGCGCTGGGCACCCTCGACGCGGTTTACGGCATCGTCGCGCGGCCGGGCAACCTGCTCCATAGCAGCGACGCGCCCACCACGCTGCGCTATGATGTCGGCGGCATCCAGGCAGAGGTCGCCTACGAGTTCCCCTCGGGCGTCACGCTCACCAACATTGCGGGCTACCGGGCTTATAACAGCCGGCACACGCTCGATTTCGACCTGCGCCAGGCCGATGTCGTCAACATCTCCTCGGCCGCGTTCGACCTCCAGCAGTTCACCGACGAGCTGCGTCTGAGTTCGCCAGGCAACGTCACTTTCGAATATCAGATTGGCCTGTTCTATTCCTATGCGAACTCCGACCGCACCGACTTCCTCAAGGGCAATCTCCAGCTCGGCGCTCCACCGCCCGGCGCGCTCGACTGGCTCGGCCTGTTCGCGACCAACGATCTCACCTCACGGAGTTTCGCCGCCTATGCGCAGGGCACCTATCATGTGACCGACGCGCTCGCGCTGACCGCGGGCGCCCGCATCACGCACGACAAGATGTCGCTGCGCGCCTATCACGACAATGGCGGCTCGGCGATCGGCATCTCCGGCGTGCCCGGCCCGATCAGCTACAATCCCTCGCAGAACGACACGGGCGTTTCCTGGCGCTTGAGCGCGCTCTACGAGTTCTCGCCGAGCCTCAATGCCTATATGACGGTGGCGCGCGGCTACAAGGGGCCAGGGTATAATCTGAGCTGGAGCGGCGTGCCCGGCGCAGCGCCGGTCGGCTCGGAAACCTCGATGGACTATGAGGCGGGCCTCAAGGGCAATCTGTTTGGCCGCGTCAATTTCGGCCTCAGCGCCTATTGGGAAGAGTTCGACAACTTCCAGGCGCAATCCTATGCCGACACGGACACGCCGGGGGTCGGCACCTTCCTCATCCAGAATGTCGGCACGTTGCGGGCGCGTGGCTTCGAGGGTAATCTCTCCGCCCGGCTCGGCCGCATCCTGACGCTCAGTGCCAGCGGCGCCTATAACGACGCGGTCTATACGAGCTTCCCCGGGGCGACCTGCTATCCGGGCCAAACCGCCGCGCAGGGCTGCATCGCGAGCAGCTACGACGCCTCGGGCCAGCGGCTCATCAACGCGCCGGAATGGAGCGGCACCGTTGCGCTCGACTTCGACGCGCCGCTGAGCGGCGATCTTGCGCTGATCGGCCACGCCGACGTCTACGGTCGCAGCAAGGTCAATTTCCAGCCCAATGGCGATCCGACCACAGCCCAGCCCGGCTATGCGACGGTCAACGGCTCGATCGGCGTCTCGGGCGGCGAGGGGCGCTGGCGCGCTTCGGTTTTCTGCCGCAACTGCTTCGACAAGCGCTTCGTGACCTTCATCGAGAGCAACCCGACCGGTGCGGTGGGCGACTACAACCAGTCCTACGCAGTGGACAGCTTCCGCACGGTCGGCGTCACCGTGAAGGTCAGCTACTGACCGGCCCGGCCCATTTTTTCGGTCCGTCCAGAATGAGGATTAGATGAGCAGCTTTCCCGAGGGTTTCGTTTGGGGTGTCTCGACCGCGGCCTATCAGATCGAGGGGGCCGTCCACGAAGGCGGGCGCGGCCCGTCGATCTGGGACACCTATAGCCACACGCCGGGAAAGGTGATGCGTGGCGACACCGGTGACGTCGCCTGCGATCATTATCATCGGCTGGAGGAGGATCTCGACCTCCTCAAGGCGATCGGTGCGCAGGTCTATCGCTTCTCCATTGCTTGGCCGCGTATCCAGCCGACCGGCAAGGGGCCGGCCAATGCGGCGGGAATCGCCTTCTATGATCGCCTGATCGACGGCCTGATCGCGCGGGGCATCAAGCCGGTGCCGACCCTCTATCACTGGGATCTGCCGCAAGCGCTTGAAGATGAGGGCGGCTGGGCGAACCGCGCGATCATCGATTGGTTCGCTGATTATGCCCGCATCGTCTTCGACGCGTTCGGGGACCGCGTCGATATGTGGACGACGATCAACGAGCCTTGGGTCGCCTGCTATCTCGGCTATGCGCTCGACATACACGCGCCCGGCCGTGCCGATCAGGCGGCGGCGGCGGCGGCGCATCACCATCTGCTGCTTGCCCATGCCGCGGCGGTCGAGGTGTCGCGCCGCTCGCACCGCCAAGCGAAGGTGGGCATCGCGCTCAACCTCATGCATATCTACCCGACCTCCGAGCATCGCGATGATGTAGCGGCGGCCGCGCTCGCCGACAGCCAGCTCAACAAGTCGTTCCTCCAGCCCTTGTTCGCGCATGGCTATCCGCAGGATCTCGCCTGGCTGACCGACAGGCTTCAGGAGGGCGGGGCGCTGGTGCGGCCGGGCGATCTCGACCGGATCGCGACGCCGATCGACTTCTTGTCGATCAATTCCTATCACCCACGCTATGTCTGCGCGCCCGCCCGCCTCACCGAGACACGCGCTGCCGGATTCGACGGCGGCTACGTCTCGCCCTTCGCCTTCGGCCTGCCGATCGCCGACGTCGTGCCCGCGACGATCGCCAGGACCGCGATGGGCTGGCCGGTCGAGCCCGACGGCTTCCGCGATCTGCTGATCCGCCTGTCGAACGACTATCCGTACGTTCCGCTCTACATCAGCGAGAACGGCTTTTCCGCCGCCGACTATGCCGATCAGCAGGGCACCGTGAAGGACCCCGAGCGGATCGCCTATCTCGCCTCGCACCTACGTGCCGCGCAGGAGGCTATCGCCGCTGGCGTCGATCTGCGCGGTTACTGGATTTGGAGCTTCCTCGACAATTTCGAGTGGGCGTTCGGCTACGGCCAGCGCTTCGGCCTCGTCTATGTCGATTATCCGACCGGCAGGCGCACGCCCAAGACCAGCTTCGGCTGGGTGCGCGATCTCTTCGCCGCCAACCGTCTCCCCGCGCTCTGAGTAACCCTCCCACAGCCTCTGAAAGGATCAACGCCTTGCCTGAACTCGTCTCGCCCCAAGCAGACCTCGTCCGCACCTTTGTCGATGGCCTCGTCAGCGGGTCGCCGGACAAGGTGCGATCGGTCTTCTCCGGCCCGGCCGACATCGACGATCCCTTCGCCGGGCGCCATATCGACGGGGGTTTCGAGCAGATGGTGCGCAATTGGGGGCCTGCAAAGCTCGCGCGAATCAAATCGACCAGGCTCGATCATCTGACGATCGGCAAGGGCGGTCAGTTCATCGGCGCCGAGGTCTCCCTGAACCTCGACAGGAATGGTGAGGACAAGCTGGTCAATGCCGTGATCGTGATGGAGATGGACGGCGAGAAGGCGGTCAAGTCGCGCCTCTACTATCGCCGTGCCCGCATCGACGGCGTGCAGCATGTCCGCAACCGCATCCTCGACGATACGCTCGGTCTGGAACCCTATATGCCCGCACTGCAGCGCTACCAGGAGGCGCTGACCGCCGGCGACGCCCATGCGCAGGCCGAGACTTTCTCGCCGGACGGGCGCTTCGATGGTCATGGCGAGGGCACCGACCTTTCGAAGGGCCTCGGCATGGGCGTCTACGAGGGCCGCGAGACCATCCGCGATGTGCTCATCCAGATGTTCGGCATCATCGATCATGACGTCGGGGGCAGCGAGAGCGGCCAGCACGGCGCGAACATCGAGAAGATGAACGGCTTCACTGATGGCACGACCTATGTGCTGGAGTTCAACATCATCGATCCCAATCACCCGACCAATCGCGTGCATGCCGGTATCGCCTGCTACGAGCTGGGCGAGGGCCAGCTCATCAAGGAAGCCCGCGTCTATGACGAGGCATGGTGAGGGGCGACAAGCATGGCCAGTGAACCGCTGAGCGCGCCGCCCTCCGGCGCCTACAAGATCGTCGCCGTGCCGGAAGTGCACCGGAGCGTCGTCGATCGCTATGTCCGCCCGGGCTCCTATGTCGGGAGCTCTGAGGTGGAGAGCCTATGGGTGCCGTTCGGCGACAATGCCGCAATCCGCCACCTCGCCTTCGACGTGCGGCAGAATGTCTATGCCAACATCCTCTGGATCAAGTCGCCGGGCGTCATCGGTACACATAAGCATCGTGGCATGGTGTGGGCGATCGGCCTGGAGGGCACCTTCCGCTATCTCGAATATGACTGGCTGTGCCATCCCGGCGAGTTCATCACCGAATTTCCGGGCCATGCGCACACGCTCGTCACCGACGAGCCGGGCGGCATGAAGGCTTTCTTCTGGATGCAGGGCGCCAACGAGTTCTTCGACGATCAGGGGAACTTCGTTGAGACGCTCGACGTTTGGTGGTTCATCAACCACTATGAGACCTATTGCCGCGAGAACGGCCTTCCGATCAACGAGCAGCTTTATTTGTGAAGACCCTCGACGCAGCAGGCTTTGTCCACCCATTCATGAGAATGAGAGCCACTCCCGTCGGCGTGAAAGCGCGTGTGGTTCGAATGGGTGGTGAAGCTTGAGCAATGAGACTCTCAACTGTTCAAGTCAGCAAATCTGAAAACGACATTCGTTTGTTCTTCCGTAACTGGGTTGGCGCGCAGGAAGTCTTCCAATGATCCGGGAGTGGTGCCCGTCAACGCCTCGAAATCGAAACTCACGCAATCATATTTTCCAAGGCCCATTCCCTCGTGAAAAGCTGTGAAGACGGGTGCGAGATCCTCCCCGCGTTCGGTGAGACGGCGGCGCATCTCCGCAGGGGAGACATGCGTGACTTCGATCTCCCGACCGTTGATCTCCGCGATCAGCGCGAGCACCTCGTCCATGCAGTACTGAAAAGTCGGAGGCCAGCGCGGCTGCAGCGGCGTGCGCGCAATCCTTGCGGGTAATGAAAGCGCAGCGTCCGGCGCCGCTGCCCGCTAAATAGTGCCCCGAGGCGACAGCCTGTGCCCAGCTATATGCGAGGTGGAAATCGGGATATTCCCAGTTGCGCAGCATCGACCAACTCATGCTGCTTTCGCGGATGGCTTGTTCGGTTCTGAAATGATCGCGCTTCCAGAAGCAGACGGTCGGCGGTTCTGGATTGGGGGCCGACGTGTAGATGATGTGCGCGACGCCGGCCGCTTCGGCCGCTTGGACAGCGCCAATCTGACGGCGCACGCGGCGGCGGTTGGGATCGCCCATGGGATCGACGTCGTCGAGATAGCTCTGCAGAGGATCAGCGTCGGTGCTGATGAGGAGCAAGCGGTCGGCATCGGAAAAAGCTTCGACCAGTCCTTCCGATTTATCGAAGTCGCCCGCGCGGACAGCGATGCCGCGTGCCGCAAACTCGGAGAGTTTGGCAGGCGACCGAGTCACGGCAATGATGCGGGTGGGATCGATGCAGTAGCGATCCAGAAGATTTTGGAGAACCAGTTGGCCAAGGCCACCGGAGGCGCCGCTGACCAGCAAGATTGGTAGTTTGGTCATGTTCCGTTGGTTCCCTTTCAATCTGACCTTGGTCTCCATGCGGTATGCAATCTGTCCGAGGATCTCTTTCCTCGCGTATGGCGGACAGGACTCGCCGACTTGAGCCGCACAGGTAATTCGCGGATTTTTCGCCGCGTTTGAGGTCATTGTCCTGGTTGTCCACGGCCCTCCCATACTATCGAGTTTGATTCCAATTGCATTTAAAATCGTATATCAATATCAGGAGGCAAAATCGTATATCGAAGGTGAGCGGGATCAATCCGCCAAGTCGATTTGAGGGAGGATGGGAGATGGCGGTTTTCAGTGCACGAGGACGCCTGCGCGCGTCGATTTCCGGCTGTTTCGCAATAGTTGTTTTGGCGGCATCGCCCGTCCACGGGCAGGCGCAATCAGCCTCGGACGATAGCGCGGCGGATGCCGGGTCTGGCGATGAAGCCGTAAATCGCGAGATCATCATCACCGGAACGCGCATCCGAGGCGTCGCGCCCGTCGGGTCGGCACTTCTCCAGCTTGATCGCGGCGAACTGGCCAAGTCGGGCCAGCTCAGCACGGCGGATATCCTCAACAAGGTGCCGGCCGTCCTCAGCCTCGGTTCCGGCAACAGCTATGCCGGCGGATCGGGACAGGGCGGGTCGGACCTCAACGCACTGTCCTTCAACAAGTCGCCAAATCTGCGCGGTTTCGGGCCGCAGGCGACGCTGAGCCTCGTGAATGGGCATCGCGTGCCCTATGATGGCGCAAATATGAACACCTTCGATGCCGACAATATCCCCACGCAGATGTTGCAGCGGGTCGATATCGTCGCAGACGGCACCTCGGCCATTTTCGGCGCGGACGCGATCACCGGCACGGTCAACTATATCATGCGGTCGCCCTTTACGGGCCTCGAAGCCTATGGCCAATTCAGCACGGCCAAAGGTCAGCAGAGCTATCAGTTGACGGCCGTCGGCGGTTATGACTGGGGTTCGGGCGGCATCGTCATCAGCTATCAGCACGCCTATTCGGACCGGCTGAAGGCCTCGTCGCGCCCGTCACTCTATAATGACGACTTCACGGCTTTTGGCGGCCCGCCCTCGTCCACCCAGGCGAGCCCCGGCAACATCGTCGCCAATGGGGTGTCCTATGCCATCCCGACCGGTCAGAACGGAACGACGCTGACCCTCGCCCAATTGGGGGCGGCCGGTTCCGTCAACCGGACGAATGTCTGGACCGGCTATGACGCGATCCCCGAAATGAACCGCGACCAGGTCGCTGCGAATTTCAGGCAGGACATCGCCGATGGCCTGCAAATCTATGCCGACGGCTTCTACACCAACCGCGATCTCGACATCGCGCTCTACAATGCTGCGTCCAATAACCGGGTGACGCTGACCATTCCCAACAGCAATTTCTACAGTCCGTGCAACCGTTCGCTGGCTGGGGCGCCGGCGGCGTTGGTCGCGGCGTGCGGCACGGGCGCATTGACGGTCAACTACAACACGATCAACGATACCGGGCCGGGCAAGCGCACCGGCTACACCCGCACCTGGGACGCCACGATCGGCGCGACCGTCTCGCTGTTCGGCGACTGGAAGGGGAATGTCTATGGCTCGTTCGGCAAGAACAAGGCCAGGAACGTCAACACCCTCTATTTCGGCAATGGCCTGCCTTTCCTGGCATCCGCGCTCGGCGGCACCACCGCGAGCACGGCCTTCAATCCTTTCTGCGACGGCACGAACCAGGACTGCGGAAACCGCGCCTTCACCTCGGCAATCTTCGCGGGCATGTCGCTGACAACCATCACCACTTATGACAATCGTGTCGTTGCGGCGAATGTCGACGGCTCGCTGATGGATCTGCCGGGCGGCAAGCTGCGCATCGCCATTGGCGGCGAACATGTCTGGTCACAGTTCATCAATGCCAATGACTTCGCCACCACGGTCAATACGCGCAAGGTGAACTCCGCCTATGCCGAAGTCTATGTGCCCGTGTTCGGCGCGGATAATGCGATCGGCGGCTTGCGCAAGCTCGAGTTGACCGGCGCGATCCGCGTGGACGACTATGATGATGTGGGAAGCACGACCAATCCCAAGATCGGCTTCAACTGGATGCCGGTCGACAGCATCAAGGTGCATGGCAGCTATGGCACCTCGTTTCGCGCACCTGGACTGGTCGACAATGATCCCAATTCGCAGCGCGGCTATCTCGTGCCGACCTTTCCGGGTTCGGTCATCTCGCCGAGCCTGTGCGCGAGCTGTGCAAGCAGCCCGACGGACATCGCCATCTATCAGGCGCTGGGCGGCGCGGCGCGCAACCTGAAACCGGAAACGTCGACCAGCTGGTCGCTCGGTGTGGACTTTGCGCCTTTGGAGAGCGGGGTCAATATCTCGATCACCTATTGGAATGTGAAGTATGTCGATCAGGTGGCGACGCCGGTCTATAATGCGGGTGCCTATCAGGCGATCAACCAAGGCTATTATAACAGCCAGATCATCTACAATCCGGCCTATTTCCCGCAGTTCGCGGCTGCCAATCCGGTCGCCTTCTTTGGCCCCTATCCCTATGATGCGAGCAATGCCAACTGCTCGGCGGTCGCGGGCAAGAACATCACCACGCAGGGCCTCTACGACACGCTGGTGAGCTGCCTCAATGCCGGCGGCAACGGCCCGATCCTGGGCGCGCCCTCGACCAACATCGCCGCCATCACCAACGGGCACCGCCTCAACAGCAGTTCGACCCATGGCGACGGCATCGACATCAGCGCCTCCTATTCATGGGGCGAGGCGGCAAGCCGCTTCCGTCTCGGCGTGCTCGCCTCCTATACCAACAGCTGGAAGGTCTCGGCGATCCAGGGCGCGCCGGTCATCGATCAGGTGAACCGCTTCGGCTATCCGCTGCGCTTCCGCGCCCGCTTCGAGGCGGGCTGGAGCGGCGATGTGGGGCCGGGCAATCTCTCGGCGACGGCATTCCTCAACTATGCCAATGCCTACAAGATCGACCAGGCGCTGCTGCCGCTGGGCGTCTCCAGCACCTATACGAACATCGATGCCTATACGACGATCGACGCGGCGCTGAGCTATGACTTCGGCGACAGCGGCGGCATCCTTAACGGGTTCAGCGCCACGGTCAGCGCGCAGAATCTGTTCGACCGCCTGCCGCCACTGGTGATCAACACCAGCAGCACGCAAGAAGTTCTGACGATGATCACGGAGGCGGACATGGACGAGACCGGAGGCTCGCGCGCGAAGATCCAGGATTATGTGCGGCTGCTCGTGAAAGAGCATAGGCCGCTCCAGGCTTTCGCCACCTATTTCGGTCGCGGTCTCATCCAGCACGATCCCGACATCGGCGATGGCGATGACGGGGACGAGGCGTTTTTGCAGGAGCGGCAGGATGCCGATCCGGAAACCTATCTGCCAACGGAGCAATATGCGACGGTGGTGCACAATATCCTCGCCGACCGCGATCTGGTCTGCATGAAGTCGCACGTGTTCACCGGGCGTGAGGATGCGGGCCGGGTATTCGTGGACATATGGCGTGTGGAGAATGGCCGCTTCGCCGAACATTGGAGCGCGATCGAGCCGATCTCGCGGGGCGTAGCCGGCAGCCTGCCCATGTGGGGTGGCATGGGCGGCACATATGAGGAGGCCGCGGCGGCCGGCGACACGGCGAGTGCGCCGGTCTGCGGGACGCCGGGCGATGGATCGCAGCGGCTTCCCTCGCTGGCGGTGGTACGGGCGTGGCTCGATGCGATCCAGGACCCGGCCGGGATCGCCGACGCAGCCGAGCGCTATATTGCCGAGGATTTCAAGGATTATAGCCCGCGGGTTGCACCAGGGCGAAAAGGCCTCGTCGACCATCTCACCGCCATTTCGGGGCGAGGCGAGACTTTCAGGGAAGCGCGCCTGCTCGCAGACGGCAATTTCGTGCTCTTCCATGGCCGGGCGATGACGCCGGATCATGCGCTCGGCTATTCGCAGATGCATCTCTTCCGCGTCGCGGATGGGAAGATCGCGGCGCATTGGGGCGTGCGGCAGGCGATCCCGACCTACAGCGTGGCCGGGCGCTCGATGGTCGAAGGGCCGCTGGAGGAAGGGCGCCGCAAGGGCAAGCCGGACCATCCGGTCAAGCATTGATTCAGGCATATCAGGACGAGCGGAACCGATCCCATGAGCCAAGTTGACAGCCTCTCGCCCGCACGCCCGCCGATCGGCATCACCCATCCCGACAAGCTGTTCATCGGCGGGGCGTGGGTCGCCGGAAAGAGCGGTCGAACGATCGAGGTGATCTCGCCCGACACCGAGACGGTGGTTGCGCGGGTCGTCGAGGCGGATGAGCATGACATGGACCGGGCCGTCGCGGCCGCGCGCCGCGCCTTTGACGAGGGGCCGTGGCCGCGCATGGCACCGGCTGCGCGCCAGGCGATCCTGCGCCGCATGGGCGAGGAGATTGCCAGCCGCGAGCCGGAGCTGGCGCGGGCCTGGACGATGCAGATTGGCGGCCTCGCAAGCGTCGCGCCGATGCTGACGGCGGTCGGCACCAAGGGCTTCACCCATCTGGTCGAGATCATGGGCGAGTTCCCGTTCGTCGAGCGGGTGCCCGGCACGACGGCGCACACCGCGATCATCGCGCGCGAGCCGGTCGGTGTGGTGGCGGCGATTGCGCCATGGAACGGACCGTTCGCGATCATGGCGTCCAAGCTGGTCAACGCGCTGGTCGCGGGATGCACCGTCATCATGAAGCCGGCGCCTGAAACGCCGATCGAGGCCTATATCCTGGCCGAGGCGGCGGAAGCGGCGGGCCTGCCGCCGGGCGTCGTCAATCTCGCCTGCGGCCATCGCGAGGCGAGCCATCATCTCATCTCCAATCCCGGCGTCGACAAGGTGAGCTTCACCGGCTCGACGGCGGCGGGCAAGAAGATCGCCAGTACTTGCGGCGAGCGGATCGCGCGGGTGACCCTGGAGCTGGGCGGTAAGTCGGCGGCGATCCTGTGCGACGACTTCCCGCTGGAGGAAGCCGCCGCGACGCTGGCGCGGACGATCACCGTGATGAGCGGGCAGGTCTGCGCCATGCTCAGCCGCGCCATCGTGCCCCGCAGGTCGCACGACAGGCTGGCGCAGCTCATCAAGGCCGAGATGGAGAAGATCGTCATCGGCCATAGCGACGATCCGACGACGCAGCTCGGGCCGCTGGCGATGAAGCGTCAGCTCGAACGGGTCGAGACCTATGTCGAGGAGGGGCGTCGCACCGCCGATCTGGTGACCGGCGGCAACCGGCCGAGCCATCTCAATCGGGGTTATTTCCTGGAGCCGACGCTGTTCGCCAATGTCGACAACAGGAGCCGTATCGCGCAGGAAGAGATTTTCGGGCCCGTGCTGAGCCTCATCCCGTGCGAGGATGAAGCGGAAGCGATCCGCATCGCCAATGAGAGCGACTATGGCCTCAACGGCGCGGTCTTCACCCGCAATGGCGACAAGGCCTATGAGGTCGCGCGGGCAGTGCGCACCGGCTTCTTCGGCCAGAACGGCATGCGCATGGACCCGACCCTGCCGTTCGGCGGCTTCAAGCAATCCGGCATCGGCCGCGAGGGCGGCACGGAGGGCCTGATGGCCTTCCTGGAGAGCAAGACCATCCTGCTCGACAGCACGCCGTCCGCCTTCGCCTGATCCAACCCATCGCAGGAGCGCCGACTTGGAAATCGATCTCAGCGGAAAGATGGCCGTCATCAGCGGTTCGACCGAGGGTATCGGCCTCGCCTGCGCACGCGGCATTCTGGGAGCGGGCGGCAATGTGACGATCAACGGCCGCAAGCCGGAGGTGGTCGAGGCGGTCTCGGCGCGGTTGCGGACCGACTTCCCCGGGCGCGAGGTGGTCGGCATCGCCGCCGATCTCGGCAGCGCGGTGGGCTGCGAGGCGCTGATCGCAGGCATGCCGGAATGCGACATCCTCATCAACAATGTCGGCGTCGTCGCGCGCGACGATGCGCTGGAGGCGAGCGACGAGACCTATCTGCGCCTCTATGAGCTCAACTTGCTGAGCAGCGTGCGGCTGTCGCGCGCTTACATGCCCGGCATGCTCGAGCGCAACCAGGGCCGGGTGATCTTCAGCGGCGCGCAACGGCCGATCATGGCCTATAAGGGCGGCACCGCCTATTCGGCGAGCAAGATGGCGCAGCTCAGCTTCGCGCGCTCCCTCGCCGAGAGGACGCGGGGCACGGCCGTCACGGTGAACACTGTGCTGATCGGCGTCACCCACTCGGCGAGCCTCGACAGCGTCGCGGAGGAACTGGCGGCCGCCAAGGGACGCACGGCGGAAGAAGATGAGGCGGACTTCATCGACATGGTCTCGCCCCAGTCGCTGCTGCGCCGCCTCGCGCGGGCCGAGGAGGTGGCGAACTTCGTCGTCTATCTCGCCTCGCCCTTCGCTTCGGCGACCAATGGCGCCGTGCTGAGTGCCGAGGGCGGCACGCGCGGCGCGATCTATTAGGAACCCCGGGAGAAGCCGAGATGAAGATCGATCTGACGGGCAGGATTGCGGTCATCACCGGCTCCAGCGACGGCATCGGCTATGCCTGCGCGCAGGCGCTTGCGGGGGCGGGCGCCGAGGTGGTCATCAACGGCCGCTCGGATGCGACCGTCCAGGCGGCGCTGGCGCGGCTGCGCGAGGCGGTGCCGGGTGCGGCGTTCCGGGGCGTGGCGGGTGACCTGTCGAGCAGGGAAGGGCCGGCGCGGATCATCGCGGCGGCGCCCCGCTGCGACATCCTCATCAACAATTGTGCGGTCAACAATCTGCAGGATGTTCTCGAAGAGCCAGACGAGATGTTCCTGCGCCTGTTCGAGATCAATTTTCTCTCGGGCCTGCGTCTCACGCGTCATTATCTGCCGCAGATGCTGGAGCGCAACCGGGGACGGGTGATCTTCCATAACAGCGAGCAATCGCTGCGGCCCTCGCCGCAAATGGCGGCCTATGGCGCGAGCAAGGCGGCGGAGCTGACCCTGGCCCGCTCGATCGCCGAATATACGCGCGGCACGGCGGTGACGGTGAACACGATCCTGATCGGCCCGACGCGATCGGCCGTCACCGGCGCGCTGCACCGGCAGATGGCGCAGGAGCAGGGCAGGACGGTGGCGGAGATCGAGGCGGACTTCATCCGTCATGTCCGTCCGGCCTCGCTCATCCACCGCATCGCGGATGCCAGCGAGGTCGCCAATCTGGCGGTCTATCTCTGCTCGGATTTCGCCTCCGCCACCAATGGCGCAGTGCTCAGCGCCGAAGGTGGTACGCGCGAAGTTGTGTTCTGATCAGGCGCTTATATCGATTGCATGGATGCCGGTCGTTTCGATCCCTCTCCCCTTGCGAGATGGTTGCAAAACGTCATCCAGGATCATCTCTTCGTCATTCCCGCGAATGCGGGAATCCAGCTGTGGCGTTAAATCAACGGGATAGTGAGGAACTGGATTCCCGCGTTCGCGGGAATGACGGAAAGGGGGACTGTGCGACGGTCCCCCTGCGGGAGAGGGGCTTGTGCTTGCAATCGATACAAACGCCTTTGATCAGCCCTCGCCGGCCGGTGCCGGCGCGCTCTCCGTATGCAGCTAGAGCAGATAGGCGCCGACCGCCAGCATGAGC
>JAFKLU010000406.1 GCA_017304105.1 Sphingomonadales bacterium | reverse complement strand
TCAGCGTCGGCGGCTTCTGCATCCACAGCGCGATCCACACCGGCACGCCGCGCGCCGCCTGCGTCATGCACGTGCATACGGAGGCGACCATCGCGGTAAGCAACTACCGACACGGCCTTTTGCCGCTCAGTCAGCACGCGCTGCGTTTCCACGGGCGGGTGGGCTATCTCGATTATTGCGGCGCGTTCGACACGGAAGCCAAGCGCGCCGTCCTGCCGCAAGCGCTCGGCGATGGCGATGTGCTGATGCTGCGCAACCACGGCCCGCTGGTGATCGGCGGCACCGTCGCCGAATGCTTCTCCCGCCTCTATTATCTTGAACGCGCGTGCCGGATGCAGGTGGCCACGCTATCCGCCGCGCGCGACCAGGAGTCAGAACTCGTGATGCCGAGCGAGGCCGACTGCGCGGCCATGTCCCGCGCCTTTCAGGGTGGCGACAGCGTCATCGCGCGGGAGTGGGCCGCGCTCAAACGCATGATGGACGCGGGCGGGGCGGACTATTCAAGTTAGCGGAACAGCGGAAGGCCGTATTTGCGCCTTCTCTCGTTCTTCATCCGGCTAGGCCCCTGCAGGAGATTGGAGGTCGCTGGAACTCGTATTCTGATGGCCTGCGCGAGCAGGCTGCATGGTACCGCTATACTCGCCAAGGCGGACCGCGACATAGCCTTGTGCAACTGTCCACGCGAGCAAGGCGAGTCGGACATGCGACTGGGTTTTACTCGCTTGAGGGCCTGTCGAAGGCTGCGCTAGGCCGCAGAAATCACACCCGGATTAGCCGAGTTAAGTCACTGATTGCACAGGCGATATTAAGGCCTCCTTTTGAGGCGCTCTTATCTGGAAAGCTTGGTTTTTAAGGCACTGTAACGAGATGTCAGGGGACAATCGGAAAACTGCCTCTGGCTGTTTTCTAAGGTTCTTCTGAGGCGGTCTTAACTGGTCTCAACACGTTCGCATCTGACGTTGCATTTACCGAGAAGGCAGGGCGCTCGGGCATAATCTTGCCGGGGACGTTTCTCCTGTCCGCTGGCAACCAACCTCGATCATGGGCCTTTCTGGGGCCTTTGGTGATCAGAGGCATTTGGAAGGCCCCCGGATGGCACTTGCTTCACGACGGCCAAATGTGCCCGAAGAATTGACCGCGCACGGGTCTATCTGCATTCAGAGGCCGGTGGGCTGAAGGATTTCGGGTGAGAATCGTCATCATCGACGACAGCGGTGCGCGCGCGACGGTTCTTGAAGAGGGACTGCGCGAGGCCGGCTATGACGACATCCATCTGGTGCCGCCACGCGGCGCCTTCGTCGCTCGGCTGGAGCGGATGGCGCCGGACGTGGTTCTCATGGACCTCGGCAATCCCAGCCGCGACACGCTGGAGGAAATGCTGGTCGTCAGCCGCGCCCTGGCCAAGCCGATCGCAATGTTCGTCGACCAGTCTGACGACAGCATGATCGCGTCCGCCATTGACGCAGGGGTCTCCGCCTATGTGGTGGACGGGCTGCGCAAGGAGCGGGTGAAGCCAATCCTCGATCTCGCCATCCGCCGGTTCAACGCCTTTGCCCGCATGCAAGCGGAGCTGGACGAGGCACGCACCCAACTCGCCGACCGCAAGACCATCGACCGCGCCAAGACAATATTGATGGGATCGCGCGGCCTCTCCGAGCCGGATGCCTATGCGCTGCTGCGCTCCACTGCGATGAACCAGGGCAAGAAAATCGTCGATGTCGCGGCGGCCCTCATCACCGCCAGCGATCTCCTGGGAGGCAAGTCGTGACACCCATCCGCATCGCCTTTTTGGGCCTCACTGACGCGGCCGTGCTGGTAGCGGCGCGCGAGAAGGGATTTGCGCAGACCGAGGGCATCGCGCTCGATCTGCTGCGCGACACGAGCTGGGCGACGCTGCGCGACAGGTTGGTCTACGGCCAGGTGCAGGCCGCGCACATGCTGGCACCGCTCGCCGTCGCCGTTACGCTGGGCCTCAGTCAGCAGCTCTGTGCGCTCGCCGCCCCCTTCAAGCTCAACGTCAACGGCAATCTGCTGGTGATGGCGCCGGGCTTCGCCGCCGCGCTGGAGCCGGATACGAACGCGCGGCTCCACGATCCCTTGGCGACGGCCCATGACTTCGCTGCCGCCATCGGCCTGCACCATCGCAAGCCGATCATCGGCGTCGTCCACCGTTTCTCAAGCCACGCACTCATCCTGCGCTACTGGCTGGCAAGCGCCGGGATCGACCCCGACCGCGATGTGGTGCTGCGCGTGCTGCCTCCCTCGCTGATGGTGGAGGCAATGCGGGCCGGCGAGATTGACGGCTTCACGGCGGGCGAGCCCTGGGGGAGTGCCGCCATTGATGCGGGCCTCGCGGAGGCCGTCGCGGTGGGTGAGCGCCTCTGGCAGCGAGGCGTGGAGAAGGTGCTGGCCTTCCGGGCGGACTGGCTGGAGGCCAATGAGGCTACCGTCGACGCGCTCGTGCGGGCGCTGGCCAAGGCGGCGCTCTGGTGCGACGATCCTGCGAACCGGGATGAGCTGGCACAGCTCCTTGCCGGCCCCGCCTATGTCGACCAGCCTGCCGCGCTCATCGAAAGAGCATTGGCGGGGCGCATCAAGGCGCGGCGCGACGAGGCTCCGGTCGACCTGCCGGACTTTCTTCTCTTCGCGCGTGAGGCGACGGCTTTCCCCTGGAAGAGCCAGGCGCTGTGGATCTACTCCCAGCTTGTCCGCTGGAATATGGTGAAACCGAGTGAGGAAGCGCAGGCGGCCGCCGCTGCCGTCTTCCGGCCGGACATCTACCGCCGCGCCCTCGCCCAGAGCGACGTGCCGATGCCCGGCGCGAGCATGAAGGTGGAGGGCGCGCTGGACCAGCCGCTGGCCATCGGTGCGCCACGCGGCGCCATCACGCTCGGGCCGGATCGCTTCTTCGACGGCCGCGCCTTCGACCCGGACACAATCGCAGACTATCTGGCGAGTTTCGCCATCGATCGCTGAACTTCATTGTGCCTTGCAACATAATGCGAATCGCGAGATAGTGAGCGAGTCGCGCGATGAGGCGTGACCTTATCGGACACTGCGCTCCATAGAGGGAGCCGGCCTGTCCTCCAGTTTATCGCAGCAAAGCCGCTGGCCGAACCATGTGCATTTTCGCGCGTGGGTTCGCCGAGCGGCTTTTTTCCGTTTCTCGGCCCGTAAAAAAGGGCCGCAATACGTGGGATGTGACATGGCAACCATCATTCGCGACATGGACGGCACGGACGCAACAGCGGCCAGCGCTCAGCCCAGCAATTTCTGGCAGGTCGGCCACGGCCCGACGCTGAGCGCCGCTTTCCTCTATTTCGACGTGGCCTTCATGGTCTGGGTGCTGCTCGGTCCGCTGGCGCCGGAAATCGCCAGGACACTGGCTCTCACGCCGGCCGAACAGGGCCTGATG
Source organism: Sphingomonadales bacterium (assembly GCA_017304105.1). Classification (GTDB taxonomy): domain Bacteria; phylum Pseudomonadota; class Alphaproteobacteria; order Sphingomonadales; family Sphingomonadaceae; genus Sphingobium. The sequence continues at coordinate 4,957 of JAFKLU010000406.1, read as the reverse complement.
GTCGCAATGCCGACCCTCATGGGCGCGATCCTTCGTGTCGTAAACGGCCTGCTGGTCGACCGGATCGGCCCCAAGCGCTCCGGCGCGATCAGCCAGCTCATCGTGATCGCCGGCCTGCTCACTGCCTGGACGATGGGCGTGAACAGCTTCGGCGGCACGCTGGCACTGGGCGTCATCCTGGGCTTTGCCGGCGCAAGCTTCGCTATCGCCCTGCCGCTCGCCAGCCGCTGGTATCCGCCCGAACATCAGGGCAAGGCGATGGGCCTTGCCGGCATGGGCAATAGCGGCACCGTGCTGGCCTCGCTCTTCGCGCCGACCCTCGCCAAGCTCTTCGGCTGGAACGCCGTGCTCGGCCTCGCCTGCATCCCTCTCGCCATCGTATTCATCGCCTATATGCTGATGGCCAAGGATGCGCCGAACCAGCCGGCGCCCAAGAGCATTCCCCAATATTTCCACCCGCTCAAGGCGGCAGACGCCTGGTGGCTGATGGCCTTTTACGCCGTGACCTTCGGCGGGTTCTCCGGCCTTGCCTCCTCGCTCACCATCTATTTCACGGACCAGTTCGGCCTCACCACGGTGATTGCCGGCTATTGCACGGCAGCCTGCGTGTTCGCTGGATCGCTGGTGCGTCCGATGGGCGGCGCGCTGGCGGATCGCATCGGGGGCACCAACGCGCTCGTGCTGGTGTTCATCGTCGCGGCTGCGGCGCTGGCGGGGGTGAGCGCCGCGCCGACGCTTGCCAGTTCCCTGTCGCTCTTCGTGCTCGCAATGCTTGCGCTGGGTACCGGTAATGGCGCGGTATTTCAGCTTGTTCCCCAGCGTTTCCAGCAGGAGCTGGGTATCATGACCGGGCTGGTCGGCATGGCCGGCGGCGTGGGCGGCTTCTATCTGGCGTCTTCGCTTGGCTTCGCTAGGCAGCTCACAGGCAGCTTTGCCTCCGGCTTCCTGATCTTCGCTGGCCTCGCCTTGCTCGCGCTCGCCGGCATGCTGCTGGTCAAGGGCAAGTGGCGTGCAAGCTGGTCGACGGGCGCCCGCATCTGACGATCCTCTCCGGCGGAGGGAATCGGCCTTCCGCCTCACAGGAAAGACATCATCCATGCGTCATTGCTTTCTTGCCGCGGCCCTGCTCGCCGCGGGCGGGCCGCTCCGCGCCCAAGACATCGCGCTCGAGCCGCTGGTCGATGCCCGGCTGCGCTACGAAACCGCCTCGCAACAGGATCTTGCCGACGATGCCGATGCGCTCACCGCGCGTCTGCGCGGCGGCGTTCAGGCGAGCAGCGGGCCGGTAAGCGCGCTTGTCGAGGGCGAGGGCACCTTGGCCCTCATCAACCGCTATTATGACGGCCTGCGAGGAATGGCGAAGCGGCCTCTCGTTGCGGATCCACAGGACATCGCGCTCTACCGTGCGCAGCTCCAGTATAGGAGCGAGGCACTGGTGCTCACTGGCGGACGGCAGCGGCTCGCCTTTGATGACGAGCGCTTCGTCGGCAATGTCGCCTTCCGGCAGAACGCGCAGACCTTCGATGCTGTGAAGGGGGAGGTGTTGGTGTTCGAGGGCGTCAAGTTCGATGTCGCCTATGCCTGGTCCGTGCGGACCATCTGGGGCGTGGATGGCGCAGGCGCCCGGCCGCGCAGCATCGATGGCGACAATCTCTTTGCCAATCTGAGCGCGGCGACGCCGTTCGGTACGGTCACCGGCTTCGCCTATCTGGTCGATCAGGACGAGGCGGCGGTGCAGGGCTATCGTCTCTCCAGCCAGACCTATGGCGGTCGCCTCACCGGCGCGCGCCAGATCGGTCGCGGCATCAAGCTCGGCTATGTGCTGAGCTACGCCCGGCAGAGCGACTATCATCGCAACCCGAACCGCTTTGCCGCCCGCTACTGGCTCGGCGAGGCGACGCTGGACGTGAAAGCCCTCAGGCTCAATGCGGGCTACGAACGGCTCGGCGCGAGCGGGGGAGGGGCGCTCACCAGCTTCCAGACCCCGCTCGGCACCAACTTCAAGTTCCAGGGCTGGGCGGACAAGTTCCTGACCACGCCGCCCAATGGCATAGGCGACCTCTATCTGGGCGGGGGCTATGGCTGGACCAGGGTCGGCAAGATCGACGCGATCAGCGTGCAGGCCGTCTGGCATGATTTCCGCAGCGACCGGCTCGATCAGCATTATGGCAGCGAGATCGATCTGCTGGCGACGGCAAAAGTCCGCAAGGCTTCCATTTCCGCGCGTTACGCGCGCTATCAGGCGGACGCTTTCGGCGCGGACACGCGCAGGCTGTGGCTCCAGATCGACTGGACCTATTGAATGAACCCCGCCGGAATCGCTTGCACCATGCCGCGATTCGGATCATGTTGCAGTGCGAAGGGCAATGTTGCCCGACAGCATTTCATAGCCGCGACGTGCCCGCTGACGGGCCGCCAAGGCGCTACGTGATGGCAAAGCCGCCATCCAGGTTTCGGTTCGAGGACCGGAGCCCGGATGGCGGCTTTTTTTCGTTTTGGAGCATGGAATATGGACTTCCAGGAGTATCGGGGCAGAGCGGCGGGGCCGGCGGCCATCGAACTGCCGGGCACGGGCACGGACGACCGGCGCGAGCATCTCGTCGTCATCGGCAATGGCATGGCGGGATGCCGCGCTGTCGAGGAATTGCTGGCACGCGATGCGGGCCGCTACCGGGTGACCATCTTCGGCGCCGAGCCTCATGTGAACTATAACCGCATCATGCTCTCGCCGGTCCTCGCCGGGGAGAAATGCTTCGACGACATCGTGATCAACGACCATGCCTGGTATGAGCGCAACGGCATTGCGCTCGTCGCCGGCGACCCGGTCACGGCCATCGACCGGACGGCCCGGACGCTGACCAGCCGCTCCGGCCGCCGCGTGGGCTATGACCGGCTGCTGATCGCGACCGGATCCGACCCGTTCATCATCCCGGTGCCCGGCCATGACCTGCCCGGCGTCGTGAGCTTCCGCGACATGGCCGATGTCGAGCGCATGCTGGCTGCGGCGGACGCGGGCAAGGCGGCGGGCGGCGCGGCGGCGAGCGCCGTCGTGATCGGCGGCGGCCTGCTCGGGCTGGAAGCGGCGCACGGCCTCACCCTGCGCGGCATGAAGGTGACGGTGCTCCACCTGCCCGGCACGCTCATGGAGCGGCAACTCGATGAGTCCGCCGGCTGGCTGCTCAAGACCGCGCTGGAAGCGCGCGGCCAGACCATCCTCACTAAGGCCGACACAGCCGAAATCCATGGCGACGGCAAGGTGGAGGGCGTGCGCCTGAAGGACGGACGGGACATTCCCGCGAGCCTCGTCGTCATGGCCGTCGGCATCCGCCCCAGCGTCGCCCTGGCGCGCGCTGCCGGTCTCGATGTCGGACGGGGCATCAAGGTCGACGATCATATGGTGACGTCCGATCCCGCCATTCTGGCCGTGGGCGAATGCGTCGAGCATGACGGGCAGGTCTATGGGCTCGTGGCGCCGCTGTGGGACATGTGCCGCAGCCTGGCCGATGGCCTCGTCGGCAAGGCCAACCCGTATCGCGGCTCGGTCACCTCGACCAAGCTCAAGGTGGCGGGGCTCGACGTCTTCTCCGCCGGCGACTTTTCCGGCTCGGGCAGCGGCTGCGAGGACATCGTGCTGCGTGACGCCAGCCGGGGCATCTACAAGCGGCTGGTCCTTCAGGATGACCGCATCGTGGGCGCCGTGCTCTTCGGCGATACCGCGGACGGCAATTGGTATTTCGACCTGCTGAAGAAGGGCGAGAGCGTGGCGGACGTGCGCGACAGCCTGATCTTCGGGCAGGCCTTCGCCTCCGGGGGTGGGCAGGCGGACCCTAAGGCGGCCGTTGCGGCGCTCTCGGACGATGCCGAGATCTGCGGCTGCAACGGCGTCAGCAAGGGCCAGGTCGTCGGCTGCATCGCGGCGGGCGCCTATTCGCTCGATGCCGTGCGCGCGGGCTGCAAGGCCTCGGCCTCCTGCGGGTCGTGCACCGGCCTGGTCGAGACGCTGCTGAAGATCACGCTGGGCGACGATGTGGAAGCCGGCCCCAGGACGATGTGTGCATGCACCAGCTACACCCATGACGATGTGCGGCGGGAGATCGTGGCGCAGGGCATGAAGTCCATGCCCGAGGTCATGCAGATGCTGCATTGGTCGACGCCTGACGGCTGCGCGAGCTGCCGCCCGGCGCTCAACTATTATCTGCTGTGCGCCTGGCCCGGCGACTATCAGGACGACCAGCAGAGCCGCTTCGTCAATGAACGGCTGCACGCCAACATCCAGAAGGACGGCACCTATTCCGTGGTGCCGCGCATGTGGGGGGGCCTTACCAACCCGCGCGAGCTGCGCGCGATTGCCGATGTGGTGGAGAAGTACAAGGCTCCGATGGTCAAGGTCACCGGCGGCCAGCGGCTCGACATCTTCGGCATCAGGAAGGAAGACCTGCCCGCCGTCTGGGCCGATCTCAACGCCGCCGGCATGGTCTCGGGCCATGCCTATGGCAAGGCGCTGCGCACGGTGAAGACCTGCGTCGGATCGGAATGGTGCCGCTTTGGCACGCAGGATTCCACGGGCCTGGGCGTCAAGCTGGAGAAGATGAGCTGGGGGTCATGGATGCCCCACAAGTTCAAGATCGCCGTTTCCGGCTGCCCGCGAAACTGCGCGGAAGCGACGATCAAGGACTTCGGCGTCGTCTGCGTGGACTCAGGCTATGAGCTGCACGTCGCGGGCAATGGCGGCATCAAGGTGCGCGCCACCGACCTGCTCTGCAAGGTCGCGACCGAGCAGGCGGCGATGGATTACTGCGCTGCCTATATCCAGCTCTACCGCGAGGAGGCGCGCTATCTGGAGCGGACCGCGCCCTGGGTCGAGCGGGTCGGCATCGACTATGTGCGCCGTCGCATCGTGGAGGATGAGGTGGGGCGCGAGGCGCTGCGCTCGCGCTTCCTCCTGTCGCAGAGCTTC
>JAFKLU010000405.1 GCA_017304105.1 Sphingomonadales bacterium | reverse complement strand
CGATCATTGAGCTGCCCATGCGTGAGCCCGGCCTTGCCGATGGCCTCCAGCCATTTGCGCACGCCCGTCTTGCCGCGCCACACGCCCTGCCCGGCGACCTCCACCGCGCCATCGGCGGCGAACAGGTCGACCACATCGTTCCACATCTTGCGATCGGCATAATAGCCGTAGATGGCCTGGAGGTTGCGGATGCGGTCTTCCTCGTTGAGGCTGTCGATGCGCGCCTGCAAGGCAGGAAGCGTCGCACCCGAAGCCGGCGCCGCGCCGACGGGCGGGGGAATCGGAATGCCCGCGCTCTCGACCGTATAATGATAGGGCACGATGGGGAGATCGCCGCCGCCCCAGTTCAGCCAGCCTTCCTCGAAGGGGCCGTCGAACTGCGGATAATAATGCAGCGTGCCGATCTTCCAGACGCCGCCCTCGCGCACATAATCGGTGACGAAGATGCCGCCCTCGATGCGCGCCTGCCCGCCATGGCCGTGGAAGATCATGACATTCCAGCGGCCCTTGGCGCTCTGACCATCCTGCGCGAGGTTCACGATGGGGTTTTCGACGAGGATGGTGGAGAGGCCGTCCGCCGCCGGGCCCTCCTTGCCGCCGCCATAGCGGGCGCGCAGATAGGCGGCGATCGCCTCGCCGCCGCTCGTCGTCTCGGCGGATTTCACCTGCCCGTCGAAGATATAGACGCCGCGCTGCGCGAACAGCCCGCCGATCTCGTTCCACAGGCCATATTGGGCATATTGGGCGTAGCTGCGCTGCAGGTTCTTGACCTGGCGGATCGCCTCGACGCGATCCACGTCGCGCGCGAGCGCGTCCACCGAGTCTGCCTGCGCCAGCGCCGGCAGCGCGGTCTGGCCGAGCATCAGCGCGATGGCCGCGAACACGGCCCTGGCTTTTCCGCCCACAAATCCTCCCCTCATCGTCCTTTGAGATATCTGCATATTCGGCCACCCCTCCGTCGCATTGCAAGAGGAGCCAGCCCGCAGGCGCGCTTTGGTCTAAAGATTGTGCCCATTTGAGCCTATTCCGCGCCCGCTTCGTTGCCCCGCGCATGCCAAAGCCGACAGACAACTAGGCCGTTGCGATCAAGCCGGGCCGGGCGCGGAGCGCTAGGTCTCTGCTATCCCGGGGGTTTGTCGCCGTCTGGCGGCGGGCATTGAGGGAAAGGGATCAACCCAGTTCAAGGTGAGGATTTCATGCTGCGACGTCGCACATTTCTCGGCAGCGCTCTGGGCGCTGCGGCCATTTCCACGCTACCCGGCCGCGCCCTTGGCCACGTCATCGTGCCGCCCTTCAAGCTCTTCGACACGCACGCGCATTTCTATTCCAGCGATGTCGACAAATATCCGTTCAATGCCCGCACCTCTCGCTACGGCCCGGAAATCATGGTCGCCAAGGCCATGCGCTTCCCGCAGACGCCCAAGGAAGTCTTCGCCTTCTGGGACGAGTCCGGCATCGGCAAGGGGGCGGGCGTGCAGTACAGCAGCACCTATCGCTTCGATAACCGCTATCTGCTGGACATCGGGAAGGAACATCCGGACCGCATCGTCCCCATCGTGATCCTCGATCCGGAAGATGCCAAGACGCCCGCAACGCTGGAGCAGATGGCGACGCAGAACAAGATCGCCGGCGTGCGCTGGACCGGTACGCCGACCCCCGTGCCAGGCGCGGCGCCCGGACCGGCCGGCATGGCGAACAACAGCGACTTCCCGTTCCTGTCGGACAAGGCGCAGGCCTCCTGGCAGGCGGCGAATCGGCTCGGCCTAACAGTGGTGCTGATGCCGATCGGCGGCGACACGCGCGGCGCGATGCGCAAGGTGGCCGAACATGCGGTGCGCTACCCCAACGTCAACATCCTGCTCGATCATATCGGCTTCCCGCGCCCGGAGGTCAGCAAGGATTTCGGCCTCAGCCCCGAGCACTATGCGCTCGCGAAGCACAAGAACATCTACTACAAATACACGACCCTTCTTCTGGAGCAGCTCGAAGCTGCCCATGTGCCGGAAAAGCCCTTCCTCGAGCATATGGTGAAGACCTTCGGCGCGACGCAGATGACCTGGGGCAGCGATGTCGGCAACACGCCGGGCAGCATGTTCCGCTGGGTCCAGATCGCGCTCGATTCCGCCTCCGGGCTCACCCAGGCGCAGCAGAAGGCGATGTTCTGGGATACCGCCGAGAAGATCCACGTGCCGGGCGGCCGGGGGCCGGCGCGCGGCTGAGCATAGAGTCTTTGGCCGCCGACCGGACCGGGGGCCTCAGGCGAGGTGTAAATTCACCGATTTGCGCGAATATCTGTGCAGCCGGATCATAATACAGATTTCAGCGCGCGTGTCGGCGACAGGGACGATATATTAGTCGGTTATACTGAAATAATCCGCAACAGCGTCTTGTGGGGCCGTTGAATTGCGCGCCAAAATCCGCGCAGCTCCTCCATGAATGGTCCGGGAAATGGTGGTGTGACCGGCGAATCAGCCACTACTGTCACCGCCATCCCGGGCCAGATTGCCTGCATCCTCTGCAAAATCGTTGGTCCGTTCCAGTCAAGCGGCACGGTTTTCAAATCAATACCGCCGATGGAAAGTAAATGTTTAGACCCAAAGGAGAGGAGACAATGATCAAAAAAATAGCGATGGCTTCGGCTTCGTTGTTGTCGCTGTCGCTCGCGACAGCCGCTATGGCCCAATCGTCGAACGCCGCGGCGCCCCAGCAGCCGCAAGACGCCGAGCAGTCGGGACCGGGGAACGGCGACATCATCATCACGGCCACGAAGATCGCGACGGACGTGCAGGATACGCCGATTGCGATCACCGCCGTCACATCCGAAACGCTGAACATACGTCAGCTCACCAATGCCTCGGATATCGGCAACGTGGTTCCGAATGCGCGCTTCCGCAAGGCGGAGGGCATTTACGGGCCGGCGGTGACCGCGTCGTTGCGCGGGATCGGGCAGTCCGACCCCAATCTCGCGGGCGAGCCGGCGGTCGCCTTCTATATCGATGATGTCTATTATCCGCTGCTGTTCGGTTCGCAATTCGACCTGCTCGACCTCGATCATATTGAAGTGCTGCGCGGGCCGCAGGGAACCTTGTTCGGCCGCAACTCGCTGGCGGGCGCTGTCAACCTGGTGAGTCGCAAGCCCGATCTTCGCGAAGCGAGCGCTTATGTGGACATCACCGTGGGCGCCTACGACCGGCGAGACATCCGGGCTGGCTTCAATATGCCGCTTACCGACACGCTCGCGCTCAGCGTCGCGATGGCGTCCAGGAAGCGGCGCGGCTATCAGGAGATGGTCGACTTCAGCTGTCAGATGTTCAAGAACGGCACGCCGGAATTGGCCGGCAAATTTCCTTTCCAGACGCCTGCAACGAGCTTCGTCGGTGGTCGCACGCCAGAGACCTGCACATTCGATTACCTTGGCGGTGAGGATACCAAGGGCATTCGCGGGTCGCTACTGTGGAAGCCAGCCGACAATATAGAGCTGCAGATCAGCGGCGATTACACCGATCAGAACGACGAAATCCCCGCCGAGCACATCTTCCGCACCAACTATGCGGAAACCTACGGCCTGCAGCCAAATGGAACGATCGATGAGAGCAGGGCGAACCGCAACTTCATCACGATGGCGGATCAGTTCTCGATCCCCGGGCAGAAGCCCTTCCGGTGGGACGAGCGCTTTCAGACCAACGACATCTTCAAGACCTATGACAATTATTGTGACCCGTTCCCGGCCGGATACCGGATCCCCAACAACACATACTATACCGGATCCATTTTCCGCGGCGGTAAGTGCTACGGCAACAATGTACCGCTCACGAACCAGGGTATCAGCGGCAAGCTGACCGTGGGGCTCACTAGTCAGATCGACCTCGTCGCGATCGGAGCGTGGCGCAAGATCGACCAGGCTTTCGGCGCCGCGTCCGATGGAACGGTGCTGAACGATTCGATCATCTACCATCAGGTCCACCAGAAATACTGGACCGGAGAGGTGCGTCTCACCGGCCAGATGGAGTGGATCGACTGGGTCGTGGGCTACTTCCATTATGATGGCGAAGCCGAGCATTTGGGGCAGCCGCAGGGCGTGCGCGCCGGCACGCAGCGCTATCAGCGCGTGCTCTACGATCCCAAGGCCAAGGCGGTCTATGCAAATGCGGTAGTTCGCCCGTTCGAGCGCCTGAGCATTACCGGCGGCCTGCGCTGGTCCGATGACGCCAAGGGCGTGGACTTTTCGAGTCTGAACGATGGCACTCCTCCGGGCACCTCCGTTTTCAGATCCGATGGCGTCGACACCTATTTCAAGACGACGATCGGCGGCCAGCGGTGGGACTGGAAGGGCGGCGTCAATTATGAACTGGCCGATCGAACCATGGTCTATGTCGCGGCGGGATCGGGCTATCGCCTGCCGGGCTATCAGGCTCGGCCGTCCCAGCCGGGCCAGGAAGGGCAGACGCCGGGCGAAGCGCTCATCAGCTACGAAGCGGGCGTCAAGGCCGATCTGTTCGACCGCCGTGTGCGGATCAACGCCGCCGTCTACGCGATCACCTTCACCGAGCGCCCCGCGTCCTTTTCGGGTCAGGAAGCGCAGTTGACCTCCGATCTCCAGCACAAGGTCCCTGGCAACAGCACGGTGGTGCCCGGCGGGCCGTCAAACACGAACTTGACTTCCGCGTTCACCGTCTGCCGCCCTTACAATGCCGCGACGGATGGCGCGCGCAATCCCGATGCTGGTGGCGGCGCGAATCCGCGTGAAGGTGTCGGGGTAAATTGCGTGGCCCGGCCCTATTCGTACACCGTGGGGGGGCATGCCAAGGGCGCAGAACTTGAGCTCACGCTTGAACCGATCGACGATCTCGTGATCGACTATTCCTTCGGCTACAACAAGTTCGCGGCGCAGGCCGGCAGCACGACGAGGGCGTTGCCCGGCGTCAACATGAGCGGCGGCATCCAGTACAAGATGCCGGTCAGCCCGCTCAACGGCACGATCACGCCGCGTCTCGACTGGTTCTGGGAAGCCAAGACCATCTCCGATGCACAGCGACCGCAATATGACCTGCCGGCGCGTTCAATCTTCAACGGCCGGATTACCTACCGCAACGAGGAGTATAATTTCGACTTTGCTGTCGGCGCGACGAACCTGTTGAACAAAACCTATTATCGCAACGTGACCATCTTCGAAGGGCTTGGTTTGCCGACCAATCTCGGCCAGCCTGCGGCGCCGCGCGAATGGTATGTGAACCTGCGCAAGCGCTTCTGATTGCTGGCGGGCGCGATCGCCGTATCCCGTTTCGGAGGGATACGGCGGCGCGGCCTCGCTGCCGACGCCCCCCCCCGGTGCTCGCATCGCCTCCGACTGAGGCAAGATCGGCCTCGCAGGGATTGCCAATGTGCAAGAACCTTCGACCGCCGTAGGCGGGCGACGGATTTCGGATCGGGATGGCCGTCCGATGTTGAAGGAGTTCGCTCATGATCTTACCGCTGTTTGATACCCACGCGCATCTGATCTCGGATGACTGGGACACCTATCAGGCGCGGGGGCTGCGGCCGGAGGACCCGGTTCCGGCGCGGCCCGATTTCACGGTGACGGTGGATGCGCTCATCGGGATGATGGACGCGCAGAACGTCTCCCGCGCCTGCCTCGTCCAGCGCGGGCAGATCTATGGCTACGACAACAGCTGCATCATCGACGGCGCGCGCAAATATCCCGGCCGCCTTCATCCGGTGGTGATCCTCAATGCGGACGATCCGGCGACGCCGGGCGTCTATCGCGACATGGTGAAGAACGATCATGTCCGCGGCTTCCGCATGGCGCAGTTCCGGCAGGATTATCTGGACACGGGCTGGATCTGCTCTCCTCAGGCGATGGAGGTCTGGCGGGCCTGCGCCGATCTCGGCACGCCGCTCACCGCGATCCTGTTCATGAACCAGCTCCCCTATCTGCTGCCGCTGGTGAAGATGCTGGCGCAGATGTTCCCCTCGCTGCCGATCCTGCTCGATCATGGCGCGATGCCGTTTGGCATGACGCAATATGAGGTGGGGCTTGCGCGGGCGGCGGGCCGGCCGATCGTGATGCCCGGGCCGCCGCATTTCGGCATCGACAAGACCATCGCCATTTTTGAGGACGTGCCCAACGTCCATTTCAAGATCACCGAGATCAATTTCGAGCGGCTTGCCGCCGCGCAGGTGCGCCCGGCGCATCTCGTGCGGCGCATGGTCGACAGCTTCGGGCCGGACCGGCTGATCTGGGGCTCTGACATCGGCCAGTCGATGCTGTGGGATTATGCGCAGAAGGCCGCCATGGCCCGCGCCGCCGCGGATTTCCTCACAGAAGAGGAGGCGCGCAAGTTCCTCCATGACAATGCCGCCCGGGTCTATGGCGCGCCCGGCGCCTGACCCATCCCGACGATCCGCCGGTCGATTTTCGCCGGCCAGAAGGAGTTTGAATGATGAGGTTCGCCCCGCCGCGCCCGCCCCGGCATGTCGACCACGCGGTCGTCTATCGCCGCGAGAATGAATTCTGCTCCTGGCCCTATACCAGCGGCTTCTGGGAGAATGCGGAAGGCACGCTGATCGCGAACTTCACCTCGCGCACCGTCTCCTACAAGAGCGGCGACGCGATCCGCCATGACGTGCTGGGCCAGAACAGCACCGGGCCCAAGACGGTGACCGTGCGCTCCCATGATCGCGGCAAGACATGGGACGGCGCCAACCCGCAGATCAACATGATGGCCGGCCCCGGCGGCGGGGGCGGGCCGGGCGCCATGGCGCAGATGAAGACCGCCTTTGCCGAGCCGGTGAACTATCTCGATCCCAATGTGCTCGTCTCCAGCGGCAGCGGCGGCGGCTTCGCGACCTCGGGCGCGCGCGGCACGGTGCGTGTCTCCAAGGATGGCGGCAAAAGCTGGGGCGAGACGATCCTGCTCCATCAGGACGGCATCTATTCGATGACGGGCACGCAGGCGACTTTGGTCCGTCCCGATGGGCGCTGCCTCCTGTTCATGTTCTCGGTCGAGAAGGACAACAGCAACCGTCGGCCGCTCGTCTATGGCAGCGTCAATGACGACCGCGAATTCCACTTCATGTCGTATATCGTGCCCAAGCGCGACCCGTGGGGGCAGGCGGACGGCGATTACACCGACCCCAGTGTCGCGTTCATCGGCCATCGCTGGTTCTACCCGCGCGGCTACATGCTGCCCAATGGCCGCATCCTGTGCACGGTGCGCTGCCAGCGCGACCCGACCGGCGTCATGTGGAGCGAGGTCTATTACAGCGACGATGGCGGCGAGACCTGGGATTTCCTCTCGCGCATCAACGATTTCGGCGCACCCTGCAATCTGGTGATCCTGCCGGACGGGCGCATCGTCGCGGTCTATGGCTATCGCCTGATGCCGGCGGGCATCCGCGCGACGGTGAGCGAAGATAATGGCGCGACCTGGGGGCCGGAGATCATCGTGCGCGATGACGGGGGGAGCTGGGATCTGGGTTATCCCAATAGCTGGTATGCCGGCGACGGCATGATCGGCACGCTCTATTATTTCAACAGCAAGCACGACAAGGTGCAGGCCAATGGCGGCGTCCGCCATGTCCAGCGGAGCCTGTTCTCGATCGATTGAGGATATGAAAGGGAGGTTCGCCTCCTCCCCCCTGCGGTAGAGGACGGAACCTCACCACTCTGGGGGGCGGGCGCAGTTGGAGAGGGGGCAGCCCCTCTCCCAAGCTTCCGATATCCTCTCCAGCAGAGGGAGAGGAACGGGAGATCAGTCCAGCCCGAGCGCCTGCTTGTAGGTCTCCAGCAGCATCTCGGCTTCCTCGCGGTGATGCTTCTCCATCTTGCGCAGCCGCACGATGGTGCGCATCGTCTTCACGTCGAAGCCGGTCGCCTTGGCTTCACCGTAGACGTCCTTGATGTCGTCGCTGATGCCCTTCTTCTCTTCCTCCAGACGCTCGATACGCTCGATGAGAAGGCGCAGCTGGTCGGCGGAGATATTGTCGCTCATGTTGGTCTTGTGCCCCGATGATGTCTGGTGGGAGTCGAATGGATGAGGGCTCCTAGCGAGCGCAGCGGGGGCCTGTCTAGGGGCGCGGGTGGCGATGCGTTAATCGGTTGGCCGCGCCGGGGCAGGCGGCATCTGCATTGAAGGGGGCCGGACGCGCAGGCGCCGGCCCCTTCAATTTTCCAGCCTTCACGCCAGCGACTGCTGACGGACCGGGGAGACAGGTCAGCCCGCGCGGCCGGCCTTGCTGCGCCGGCCGCCGCCGCCATTGCCCTGCGGACGCCCGCCGCCGCCGAAACGGCGCTGACGGTCGCCCTGATACGGGCCGCGATCGCCCTCGGCGCGGTTGCCCTGGGGGCGCTGCTCGGCGACGCCGGGGCGCATGCGCCGGGGCAGGGGCTCGCCGTCGCGTGTAGCGGATTCCGGACGGGCCGCGAGCGGATCATAAGCG
>JAFKLU010000404.1 GCA_017304105.1 Sphingomonadales bacterium | reverse complement strand
TCTATTCCGACGTGGCGGACATGGCGCGCTATGTGCCGCATGATGCGCCGCATCAGGGCATCGTCGCAGAAGTCGAGCCGCTGGAGGACATGTGGCTCGGCGACCTGCTGGAACAGGGCGCGCCCGACGATCAGGCCCGCCGGCCGATTCTGGTGCTCGATCAGGTGACGGACCCGCACAATGTCGGCGCCATCCTGCGCTCGGCCGCAGCTTTCGATGCGCTCGGCATCGTGACGCAGGACCGGCATGCCCCGCCCGAATCGGGCGTGATCGCGCGTGCGGCGGCAGGCGCGCTGGAGATCGTGCCCTGGGTGCGCGTGGTCAATCTCGCCCGCGCGCTCGATGAGATCGCCGAAGCCGGCTACTGGCGCATCGCACTCGATGGCGAGGCGAGCGAGACGCTGGGTACGGCGCTTGAGGGCGCGAATCGCGTTGCGCTGGTGCTCGGCGCTGAAGGCGAAGGGCTGCGACTCAACAGCATCAATCACTGCGACATGCTGGCCAAGCTGCCGATCAGCCCGCGCATGGAGAGCCTCAACGTTTCCAACGCGGCGGCAATCGCACTATATGCCTGCATGACGCGATAAATCGCCGCCGGCCCGGAGCGAGCTGGCCCGAAAAGGGAAGGACCGGCATGACCTATCCAGGCCGATGGCTGGCGCTGCTGATGGCGCCGCTCATGCTGAGCAGTTGCCTCCTGCAGCCGACCAAGTTCGTCTCCACGCTCGATATCCGCGCCGACCGCAGCTTCACCTTCAGCTATGTGGGCGAGGTGGTGCTGCCGCGGGCCGAGCAGTCGCCGGCCGATATGCCCCCGGACGAAGGGCTGGAGCAGGAAGACAAACCCGAGGACGCGCGCCTGCTGAGCATCGCCGCCAATGGCGAGCAGCCGGGCGCCGCCGAGGCGAAAGAGCCCGATTCCGCTCAGGACCGCGCCCAGATCGAGCAGTTGGCCAAGGCGCTGGCCAGCGAATATGGCTATCGCTCGGTGCGCTATGTGGGCAATCGCAAGCTCGCCATTGACTATCGGATCAGCGGCCGGCTCGACCACGCCTTCGTCTTCCCCTTCCATCCGGACGGGCAGGTATTCATTCCCTTCCTGGCCATCGAGCTGCGCGGCAAGGACCGGGTGCGCGTCAAGGCTCCCGGGTTCGCCAATGAAGAGACCTCGTCGGAGGGACTGGGCGCGCTGCCGACATCGGCCAATCATGCCTCCGAGCTGGACGGGACATTCACGCTCACCACCAATGCGGAGATTGTGAGCCAGAATCAGGAGGACGGCGCCAGCAGCCGGCCGGACGGATCGAAGAGCCTGAGCTGGACGATCACGCCGATGACGCGCGACGCGCCCATGGCGGTGCTGCGCGTGAGCAGCCTGCCATGAGGCCGGATGACGCATTGCCACCGGCTGCGAGCATACCGATATTGGCGGCCATGAAGAAAGTGCTCACCTTCGCCTTCTTGGCCGCTGCCTGCCTGCTTCCCGTGCAGGTCAATGCCGCGGGATCGTCGGATACGCTCGTCGGCACGTGGCGCAATCCGCGCAACAGCGTGCATGTGAAGACCTATCCCTGCGCCGGCAAATTGTGCGGCGAGGTCATCTGGGCCAGCGACAAGCAGCAGGACGCCGCGCGCAAGGCCGGCACGCCGCGACTCATCGGCAAGCAGCTGTTCAACGACTTCGAGCTGGAGGGTCAGAAGCGGCGCGGCCAGTTGTTCGTGCCCAAGCGGGGCCGGGCCTTTCCGGCGACGGTCACCATCGTAGACAGCGATACCATGGAGGTGCGCGGTTGCGCGCTCCAAGGCCTCATCTGCAGGTCAGAAATCTGGACCCGCCTGTAGGGAAGCCCGCTCGCAGGGGCGGATGAGTAGCGGCGCTCTGATCGCGCCGCTGCCGCTCAATCCTCCGGGGCAATCGTGACGGTCATGCCGTCAAGCTCGGGACCGATGGGGATCTGGCAGGACAGGCGGCTGTTCGCCTGGCGGTGCTCGGAGCTGTCCAGCAGGTCGTCCTCGTCGCCCTTCATCGGGGGGAGCTTGCCGACAAAGCTCTCGTCCACGAACACATGGCAGGTGGCGCAGGAGCAGCAGCCGCCGCAAATGGCGAGCAGCTCGTCAATGCCCTGGTCGCGGATCGCCTCCATGACGGTATAGCCGTTCGGCGCATCGAACTCTTCACTGGTTCCATCCCGCTTCACGACCTTCAACTGCGCCATTTTTCTCTCCCAACCTAGGATGCGCCCGCTATGAGGGGGCGATGGCGAGAAATCAACCTTCGGCAAGACATCTGCTCGACGAAACGGCGCTGCGCGCTTCGCTCGATGCGCTGGCGGCCGATCACGCCTTTCTCGCTCAGTTGATCGAGAGCCATGGCTATCCCGAGCCGCGCCAGCGCGAGCGGGGCTATGAGACGCTGCTGCGCACCATCGTCGGCCAGCAGGTGAGCGTGGCAGCGGCGGCATCTATGTGGACCAAGCTGGAGGCCGCGCTGGGGCCCGGCTGCACACCGCAAGCCCTGCTCGCGCAGGATTTCGATACGCTGCGCGCCTGTGGCCTCTCGCGCCAGAAGCAGGGCTATGCGCGCAGCCTTGCGGAGTTGGTGACATCCGGCGCGCTCGACCTGCACAATTTGCCGGAGGATGACGAGGAAGCCATCGCCGCGCTTGTGCAGATCAATGGCATCGGGCGCTGGTCGGCCGAAATCTACCTGCTGTTCGCGGAAGGGCGGCGCGACATCTGGCCGGCGGGCGACCTCGCGGTGCAGATCGCGGTCGGGCGGATGCTCGGCCTGCCCGAGCGGCCGAGCGAGAAGGCGACGCGCGCACTGGCCGAGCCCTGGCGCCCGCATCGCAGCGCGATGGCGCTGATGGCCTGGCACCATTACAACACCAAGGTGCTGTGAGCGCGTGGAGCAGGTCGCGTGCCCTCCCCCGATGCCACCGCTGTTGGCGCCTTCCGCCGCGCGCCATGGCGGCTGCGCGCCCGGCAGGATGGGGCTTAGCTCAACAGCGCATCAATCTCGTGCGCGAGGTCGATATCCCGCTGGGAAAGGCCGCCCGCATCATGCGTGGTCAGGCGGATATCGACGCGCGCATAGACGTTCGACCATTCGGGATGATGGTCCGCGCGCTCGGCAAGCAGGGCAACCTGCGTCATGAAGCTGAACGCCTCGACAAAATCGCGGAAATTGAACCGGCGGCTGATGCCGCTGGCATCATCGGCCAGACGCCAATCGGGCAGGCCGGAGAGCGCTACGCCGCGCTCCGCATCAGTAAGCTGGGGAATGCGCGGCATGATCGTCTCCCTTGACCGTCAACTTCTGAGCTTCAACGGCGGGTGGGTCAAGCGATGAGCGGGGCGCATCTTTCGCTGCAGAATCTCGCCTGCCTGCGCGGCGGGCGGCTGCTGTTTGCCGGCGTTGACCTGGAGCTGCGCGCAGGCGGCAGCGGCCAGATCGCGGGGCCGAATGGGGTCGGCAAGTCCAGCCTGCTCCGCGTCGTCGCCGGGTTGCTGCAGCCCTATGCCGGCAGCGTGGCGCGTGAAGGCGCGGTGGCGCTGGCCGACGAACTGGACGCGCTGGACCGGGACCGTACCGTGCACGGCGCGCTCGGCTTCTGGGCGCGGATCGACGAGGCGCCGCTGGAGCGGATTGACGCCGTGCTCGCGGACCTCGGCATCGGCCATCTGGCGGATATTCCCGTCCGTATGCTCTCGACCGGACAGCGCAAGCGCGCGGCGCTCGCGCGGCTGATGGTGAGCGGCGCGCCGATCTGGCTGCTGGACGAGCCGGCCAATGGCCTGGACGTGACCGCCGCCGCCGCGCTCGGCCCGCTCGTGGAGCGGCATCGCACGGCGGGCGGCATCGTGCTGTGCGCCTCGCACCTGCCGCTCGCCTGGGCTCAGGACGTGACCATCACGCTCGCGCCGCCGCAGGAGGCGGGAGCCGAATGATCCGCGCCATCATCCTGCGCGATCTGGCCCGCGCCTTCCGCAGCGGGGGCGCCTGGCTGCCGCTCGCCTTCCTGCTGCTGATCGCCGCGCTCTTCCCCTTTGCGGTCGGCCACAATGCCACGCTGCTCGCGGGTGCTGGCGGCGGGATGCTCTGGATCGCCGCGCTGCTCGCCAGCCTCCTCCCCATCTGGCTGAGCTTCGGCCCGCCGCTGCTGATCGCCGCCCTGCCCGCCGGCGCGCTGCTCAAGCTCGCACCCGAGACGTTGCAGACGGTGATGATCGGCCTCGCGCTCGGCACGCCGGGGCTGGCCGCGCTTGCCATCCTGGTCGCCGCGCTCACGGCGGGACTGCGCGGGAGCGGCGCGCTCACCGGGCTGCTCGTGCTGCCGCTCGCGGTGCCAATCCTCATCTTCGGCGCCGGCGCCCTCCAGTTCGGCGGAGGGAGCGCGCTCAAGCTGGTCGCGACTTGCTCGCTCTTCCTGTGCGTCGCGGCCCCCATCGCGGGCGGCGCGGCGTTGCGGGCGGGACGGGATTGAGAAGATGATCTGGAATGGCGCTGCGCCGCCTGAGCACGAGACGCTGGAAGGGCGCTATGTGCGGCTTGAGCCTCTCGACCCTCGGCGTCATCGAGAAGACTTGCTGCGATTGGCCCTTACGGCAGGCTCAGAAGACAGGTTTCGCTTTCTCTTCGACCAGCGCCCGAAAGGAGAGGCCGATTTCGTTGCCTGGATCGAGAAGGCCGCAGCCTCGACGGACCCGATCTTCTTTGCAGTGGTGGATAAGGCAACGAATCGCACTGAAGGCCGGCAGGCCTTCATGAGGATCGATACCACCCACGGCGTGATCGAAATCGGCAACATCTTCTGGGGACTGGCCATCGCGCGCAGGAGAGCGGCGACGGAGGCATTTTTCCTCTTTGCCGCCCATGCGTTCGACACGCTTGGCTATCGTCGGCTCGAATGGAAATGCGACAATCGCAACGCCGCATCGAAGCGGGCCGCACTGAGGTTCGGCTTCACCTATGAGGGACTTTTCCGGCAGCACATGGTGGTGAAAGGCGAAAATCGCGACACGGCCTGGTTTGCGATCATCGATGCAGACTGGCCGAAGGTTTCAGCCGCACTGAAAGCATGGCTCGCTCCCGGTAATTTCGACCAGGATGGCAATCAGCGCCGTCGTCTCGAAGAATTACGACGTGAATAGGCGAAGTGCGCCATGGAGCCGCCGCAATAGCGGTTCGTCCGCTCAATCCCGCGACCAGCGCGCCCAGATGGCGGTGGGGAGCAGCAGCCCCCGCGCCTCCTCGCGCACCGCCAGCTCACCGCATTCGATCCGGCCGGGCAGATCGGAGAGGTGCGCGCGCAGCAACTCGCCGATGGCGAGGGCGGAGAGGCGCACCGCATAGACCGTGAGGAAGAGGAAGCGGCTGTTTCCATCCAGCAGGGCGCGGCAATTGGCGATGAGGCCGGGCAGATCCTCCTCCAGCCGCCAGATTTCACCATCCGGGCCGCGGCCATATTTGGGCGGATCGAGCAGGATGCCGTCATAGCGCCGGCCGCGCCGCACCTCGCGCGCGACGAACTTCGCAGCATCGTCCACGATCCAGCGGATCGGACGGTCGCCCATGCCGGAAAGGGCCGCGTTCTCGCGCGCCTGGGCGACGGACTTCTTGGAGGCGTCGACATGCACGGCCTGCGCGCCGATCGCCGAGAGCGCCAGCGTGCCGACGCCGGTATAGCCGAACAGGTTGAGGAACTGCGGCGCCTCCATGCCGGCAAGCTGCTCGCGCGCCCACGCCCAGATGGGCGCCATGTCCGGGAAGAACTGGAGATGGCGGAACGGCGTGCAGGCTGCCTGAAAGCGCGCCTCCCGCCAGGCAAGCGGCCAGCCCTCGCGCGGGACCGGCTTGTCGAAATGCCAGCGGCCGCCGCCGTCCTCGTCTGACGCCGGGATGAAGCTGCCGTGCGCGTCCCAGTCCGCTGCCGCCGGGGACCACATGGCCTGCGGTTCGGGGCGGATGAAGCGATAAGGGCCGTAGCGCTCCAGCTTGCGGCCGGCACCCGAATCGACGAGGCCGTAGTCCGCCCAGGGTTCGGCGATGAGGGTCTTCAGGTCCAACTCAACACTCCGTTCGCCCTGAGCTCAGTCGAGGGGCGATGCCGAGCGACGGCGAGGCCACTTCGCTCCGCTCAGTGAAGGGCTTCGACTTCGCTCAGCCCGAACGGGAAAACTCTGGCCTTATGCCCGCGCCACCGCGCGCTCGGCAATATAGCCCGTCACCGCCTCGAACGTCGCCGGCAGGGTCGCATAGCGCTCCTCGCGGCCGAACAGGTCGCCCGCGCGGGAAGGCAGCGTCGGACGCACGCCGGTCGCGCGCTCGACGGCGTCGCGGAACTTGGCGGGATGCGCCGTCGCCAGCGTGACGACCGGCACGGACGGATCGACCTCGACCGCATGGGCAGCCGCAAGGCCGACGGCGCTGTGCGGATCGATGATCTGGCCCGCCGCATCATAGGCCCAGCGCATGGCGCGGGACATGCCGTCAGCGTCGATGCGCGCCGATACGAACAGCCTCGATGCGCCCTCGCGCTGCGCATTGGTGAGCCGCATCGCCTTCGTCGCCTCGAAGCCCTTCATCTGCTCGGCGAGCGCCAATCCATCGCGGCCGCCCAGATCGAACAGCAGCCGCTCGAAATTGGAGGAGACCTGGATGTCCATGCTCGGCGTCGCGGTCGGCACGACGGTGTCCTGGCTGTAATCGCCTTCGCTCAGCGCACGGTGGAGAATGTCGTTCACGTTGGTCGCGACGATCAGCCGCTCGACCGGCAGGCCCATGCGCGAGGCAACATAGCCAGCGAACACGTCACCGAAATTGCCCGTGGGCACGGCGAACGCGACCTTCTTCTCCGGCGCGCCGAGGCGCACGGCCGCATAGACATAATAGACGACCTGCGCGACCAGCCGCGCCCAGTTGATGCTGTTGACCGCCGAGAGATCATAGCGCGCGGCGAAATCCCGGTCGTTGAACGCCTGCTTCACCAGCGCCTGCGCATCATCGAAGCTGCCCTCGATGGCGATGTTGTGCACATTGGGCGCGAGCACCGTGGTCATCTGCCGACGCTGCACGTCGGACACGCGGCCCGCCGGGTGCAGCATGAAGATGTCGATCTTGGCACGGCCCGCGACCGCATCGATCGCCGCCGAGCCCGTGTCTCCAGACGTGGCGCCGACGATGGTGAGGTGCGTTTCGCGGCGGCTCAGGAACCTCTCGAACAGCAGGCCGAGAAGCTGGAGCGCGACATCCTTGAAGGCAAGCGTCGGTCCGTGGAACAGCTCCAGCAGCCAGTTCTTGTGATCGAGCTGGACGAGCGGTGTGACCGCGGCATGGGCGAAGCGGCCATATGCCTGCGTGCAGAGATCGCGCAGCTCCTCCTCGGTCAGGCTGTCGCCTACGAACGGCGCGATGACCCGCACCGCCGTCTCGACATAGGAGAGGCCGCGCATCGCCGCGAATTCGTCCGCGCTGAACGTCGGCCAGCGCTCCGGCAGATAGAGGCCGCCGTCGCTCGCAAGGCCCGCCAAGGTCGCGCCCTCGAAATCGAGCGCCCCGGCGCGCCCCCTGGTGCTGATATATTGCATGACCCCGGGCTCTTAGCGGGCGGATGCGGGCGGCGCAACGCTACGGCAATACAAGTTGCGATGAAGCCTCGCC
This sequence comes from Sphingomonadales bacterium, assembly GCA_017304105.1. Classification (GTDB taxonomy): domain Bacteria; phylum Pseudomonadota; class Alphaproteobacteria; order Sphingomonadales; family Sphingomonadaceae; genus Sphingobium. Next base: position 17,121 of record JAFKLU010000404.1, on the reverse strand, counting down.
GATTTTATCATGCTGAGCAGTCCGGGCATAGGCCTGCTAGGCCTCTGGGCTCGGTCATGCCGAGCCCTCGGCATCGTCAGGCTGAGGCCTTCTTCAAGCTGCGCGCCTCGGCAAAGTTCGGGATGGTCTATGTCGCGCGATGATCCGATTGAGGATGCCCAATCGGATCAGGACAGGCCATAGCTGACGCATTCACCGCCTCGCCCACGACCTTGCCCGGATCGAGCGACACGCTGAGCCGGAAACCCGCGCCAGCACAAAGAGTCTCAGTCTGACGGCAGCCTCAGGCTGAGGGCCGCGTTTCCCGCAGCCGCTTGCGCACCGCCAGTGCGTAGATCATGGCCGCGATGGCCGCGAACAGGAACCACTGCACCATATAGGCCTTGTGGTTGTTCGGCACCGAGGCCGGGTCAGGCGGCGCGCTCGGCAGGAGGCCGGGCGCGGGGGTTTCGGCCACGATCATCAGGCGCAGCGGCGGCGCCTTGCCCGAGAGCCGGGCGATCCACGGCGAACCGTCCGGCTCATGCGTCGCCAATCCGCGCACCTGTCCACCCGGCCAACTCACCTTGCTATTCGGCGCGATGCTGACACCCATGTCGACGACCAGCCCCGGCCCCTCAGCCCCAGTCGCGCAATTGGCGATGTGTCGCCAGCCGGTGCGGCCATCCTTGCTGCGGCCTTGGCGCGCCAGGCGGCGACGGCGGCATCCTTCTGATGTGCTCGCCCGCCCTGCCAGATGCCGAGGCCGATCATCACCGCGATCGCCGCCGCGACAATGATCGTCGGCCAGAGTGGCAGCCTGCGGATCATGGCTTCTTGTCCGGCCCCGCCAGCCGCCCCTCGCGGGCCTTGTTACGATATTCGAGGATCAGCAGGCCCGCCTTCGAGAGGCGCAGGCACAGGATGACCAGTGCTGTCGTCAGCGGCACCCAGAGCAAGATATGCACCCAGAAGGGCGGATTGGCGCCAAGCTGAACCATGAGCGCCAGTGCGGTCACCAGCGCGCCGACAATCAGGATCAGGAAGGCCGCCGGCCCATCGCCGACGTTGAAGCTTTCAAGATCGAGCCCGCAGGCCCGGCACCGCGGCGCGAAACTGACCCAGCCATCAAACAATGGCCCCGTCTCGCAGCGCGGACAGCGCGCGGCGATCGCGGCGCGGACGAGCGGCGTGGCGGGCTTGTTCGTGGTCTCAGGCATCGTGCTGCACCTCCTGCGCCATGCGTCGCCGCGAATACAGACCTCCATGGCGGAATAGGATTGCCTGCGACCGCCTGGGAGTCGAGCTGTCGCAGGGGCTGATGGTCGTGCTCGCGGCGCGGCGCCCTGCCGGCGTCCTGTATATGGGCCCACCCGGTCTGGCAGTCCCCATGCGCAGCGGTTCCGGTCGCTTACCGAGCGGGCGAGCGGCGCAATCTGGCGCGGCGAAAAGCCGCCTTGAAGGCCAAGGCGTCCGGCGAAGGTCCGACGCGATGGAGTAGCCAGAATTGAAAGCGCCCCTCGACCGATACGACAAAGGCCGACAGGCGCTGTCGAGGCCCGTGAAATAGTCGCGCCGCCGCGCATTCAAAGGCACAGGAACAGGGGGATAGAGGAAAGCGAACGAGGCGGCATTTTCGCCATCATCCCCAGGCCACCAATCGAGGCCCGGTGCGCTGTCACTCAGCGCGTCGCCCCCCTCACCTCTTGGGACGACGAACCGGCCGATGTCGATCTGCGCCAGATGATAATCAGGCGTCGCCACCGGCCGGATCAGTCAGTCTCGTCAGCCGCCGTGGACCGGCGCGCCCCAGCCGCCCCAGACATAGATGGCGACGAACAGGAACAGCCAGACAACGTCGACGAAGTGCCAGTACCAGGCAGCCGCCTCGAAGCCGAAATGCTGGCGAGGCGTGAAGTCACCCCGATAGGCGCGCACGAGGCAGACGATCAGGAAGATCGTGCCGACCAGCACGTGGAAGCCGTGGAAGCCGGTCGCCATGTAGAAGGCCGAGCTATAGGGCGTCTCGCCGAAGGGGAACGGCGCGTGCGCATATTCATAGGCCTGAACCGCCGAGAAGATCGCGCCCAGGATGATGGTGAGCCACAGGCCGTTCTTCAGGCCCTGGCGATCGCCATGGATCAGCGAGTGGTGCGCCCAGGTGACGGTGGTGCCCGAGCAGAGCAGGATCAGCGTGTTGAGCAGCGGGAGCTCGAACGCATTCATCACCTCGATGCCCTTGGACGGGAACAGCCCCTCGATCGGCGGCAGCGCGGTCGGGAACAGCGAGAAATCGAAGAAGGCCCAGAACCAGCCGACGAAGAACATCACTTCCGAGGCGATGAACAGGATCATGCCGTAGCGCAGGTGAAGCTGCACGACGGGCGTGTGATCGCCGGCATGCGCTTCCTTGATCACGTCGCCCCACCAGAAGAACATCGTCGCGAGCACGCCGAGCACGCCCAGGAAGAAGATCGTGCCGCCATGGGCCGGCATCGCATCCGGATGCATCCAGCTCACCGCGCCGATCGCCATGACGAGAGCCGACATCGAGCCCATCAGCGGCCAGAAGCTGGGTGGCAGAATATGATAATCGTGGTTCTTGGCGCCGGCCATAAATGTTCCCCGTATCTGAGCGCTCGTATTGCGCGCCTGTTTAGCTTTGGTCGTCCGGCTTCTCAACCGGATAGAAGGTGTAGCTCAAGGTGATTTCCTCGACGTCCTTGTCGTCGGGATCCTCCATGAACTTCTTGTCGACGTAGAAGAGCACGGGCATGCGCACTTCCTGCCCGGGCTGCAGCGTCTGCTCGGTGAAGCAGAAACATTCGATCTTGGTAAAATAGGGCCCCGCCTGCTCGGGCGTCACGTTGAACACCGCGCGGCCCGTCACCGGCTTGTCCGAGAGATTCTTCGCGATGAAGATGGCCATCGACTTGCCGCCGACGCCGACCGAGACCGTCTTCTTCTCCGGATAGAATTGCCAGTTGCCGTCCCTGGGTCTGCACCGCCTGGGCGGCAGCCTGCGCCTGCTCTTCCGTCGCCCGCTGCGTGGTTCCGTTGAAGCCGGTCACCTGGCAAAACATGCGATAGAGCGGCACGGCCGCGAAGCCGAGCCCCAGCATGCCGAGTGCCACAAGCGCGGCGATGAAGGCGGTGCGGAGATTGGCGCGGTGTCTGGCGAGCGTGTTCATGGTGTCCTCAGTGCGACATCTTGGCGATGGTGATGCCGAAGAACAGCACCACCAGCGCAAACAGGATGAGCGCCATCACGATCGAGCGCGAGCGCTGGCGCGCGCGGATCAGTTCCTGTCCCTCGGGCGTCATGCGCGCACCACCCAATGGTCCACGACCACAGCGCCGAAGATCAGGAAGAGATAGAGCACCGAATATTTGAACAGCCGCCGCTCGGGAACCATGAGCGCCGGATCGGTCTCCCGGTTCATCGCGACCTGGAAGGCGAGCACGGCGAATATGCCGGTCGCGATCAGCGCGGTCAGGCCGTAGATGAGCCCGGTGAGCTGCATGAGCACAGGGGCGAGCGCGGCCGCGGCCATGATGCTGGTGTAGAAGAGGATCTGCCGGCGCGTGACCCGCTCGCCCGCGACCACCGGCAGCATCGGGATGCCGGCATTGGCATAGTCCATCCGCACGAACAGGGCGAGCGCCCAGAAATGCGGCGGCGTCCAGAAGAAGATGAGCATGAACAGCGCGATCGGCAGGGCAGCCACGTCCCCGGTCACCGCGGCCCAGCCGATCAGCGGCGGAAATGCGCCCGCCGCACCACCGATGACGATGTTTTGCGCCGTGCGGGGCTTGAGCCAGATCGTGTAGACGAACACGTAGAAAAGGATCGACACGGCGAGGATGGCGGCCGCGAACCAGTTGGTCGCAAAGCCCATCAGCAGCACCGAGAAGAAGGAGAGGCCGACGCCGAAATGCAGCGCGCTCGCGCGGTCCATGCGGCCGGCGGGCAGCGGACGCGCGGCGGTGCGCTTCATCGCCGCGTCCCGATCGACCTCGTACCATTGATTGAGCGCAGCCGCCGCGCCCGCGCCCAGCGCGATGCAGAGGATCGCGGTGAAGGCGAGAATCGGAGAGAGATGCCCCGGCGCGACGAGCAGGCCGCAAAGACCCGTGAACACGACGAGCGTCATCACGCGCGGCTTTGTGAGCGCAACGAAATCGCGCCAATCTGCTGGCATGGGAACGCCCGCTGGCATCGGGACGGAGGAAGCCGCCGTTTCGCTCGTCAGGATCGATGCATTCGTTGCCACGTGAAGCTCACTCAGTTTCTCTCAAGCAGGGTGGCGAGAACGCCTCCGCGCCCTCGCCCCCTTTTTTCCATCTGTCCCGTTGCCGGAACGATACTCGCTCAGTCGACGACCGGAAGGGTCTCGAACTGGTGGTAGGGCGGCGGGCTGGTCAGCGTCCACTCGAGCGTCGTTGCGCCCTCGCCCCACGGATTGTCCCCAGCCTGCTTGCCGGCCGCGAACGAGTAGATGATGTTCACGAACCAGATCAGCACGCCGACCGCCATGATCTCATAGCCGTGCGTCGCGATGCCGTTCCAGTAGGCCAGCGCGTCCGTATAGTCCGGAACGCGGCGCTGCATGCCGCTCATGCCCAGGAAGTGCATCGGGAAGAACAGGATGTTCACGCCGATGAAGAAGACCCAGAAATGGAGCTGGCCGAGGAACTCGCTGTACATTTTGCCCGTCATCTTCGGGAACCAGTAGTAGAAACCGGCGAAGAGCGAGAAGACGGCGCCCAGCGAGAGCACATAGTGGAAGTGCGCGACGACATAATAGGTGTCGTGCAGGTTGTCGTCGATGCCGCCATTGGCGAGCACGACGCCGGTCACGCCGCCCACGGTGAACATGAAGATGAAGCCGAGCGCCCAGACCATCGGGGTCTTGAAGCTCATCGAGCCGCCCCACATCGTCGCGATCCAGGAGAAGATCTTGACGCCCGTCGGCACGGCGATGACCATCGTCGCGGCAGTGAAGTACATCTTCACGTTCACGGTCATGCCGGTCGTGAACATGTGGTGCGCCCACACGATGAAGCCGACCACGCCGATCGCAACCATGGCGTAGGCCATGCCGAGATAGCCGAACACCGGCTTGCGGCTGAAGGTAGAGACGATCTGCGAGATGATGCCGAAGCCCGGCAGGATCATGATGTACACTTCGGGATGGCCGAAGAACCAGAAGAGGTGCTGGTAGAGAACGGGGTCACCGCCGCCGGCTGCATCATAGAAGACGGTGCCGAAGTTGCGGTCGGTAAGGAGCATGGTGATCGCCGCGGCGAGAACCGGCAGCGAGAGCAGCAGGAGGAACGCGGTAACCAGCACCGACCAGACGAACAGCGGCATCTTGTGCAGGGTCATGCCCGGCGCGCGCATGTTGAAGATGGTGGTGATGAAGTTGACTGCGCCCAGGATCGAGCTCGCGCCCGCGATGTGGAGCGAGAGGATCGCCATGTCGACAGCGGGGCCCGCCGAACCGCTCGTCGAGAGCGGCGCGTAGACCGTCCAGCCGGTGCCCGCGCCGTTGCCCGCGCCGCCAGGCACGAAGGTCGAGCCCAGGAGCAACAGGAAGGCGGGGATGAGCAGCCAGAAGCTGATGTTGTTCATCCGCGGGAAGGCCATGTCCGGCGCGCCGATCATGATCGGCACGAACCAGTTGCCGAAGCCGCCGATGATCGCCGGCATCACCATGAAGAACACCATGATGAGGCCGTGCGCGGTGATGAGCACGTTCCAGAGGTGATAGGCCTGGTCCAGCGTGGCGCCGGGCCCGTCGGAATATTGCGCCCAGAGCTGGAGGAACTGGATGCCCGGCTCGCGCAGCTCATAGCGCATCAGGCCCGAGATGGTCCCGCCGATCACGCCGGCCACGATCGCGAAGATCAGGTAGAGCGTGCCGATGTCCTTGTGGTTGGTCGACATGAACCAGCGGGCGAAGAAGCCCGGCTTGTGGTCTGCGTCGTGATGATCGTGGGCGTGCCCGTGAAAATCATCTGCGGTTGTGGTGCTCATTGTCGATTACCTCAGGATGCGGTGGCATTCGCCGGCGCGGCGGGCTCGGCGGCATTGGTGGCAGCGGCGGGCTGAGCGCCTTCGGCGGCCGGAGCGGGCGCGGCCGCCTCGGCCGGCTTGTCGCCGGGCATGGTGCCGCCCTGCGACTTCACCCACTGCGCGAACTTGGCCGGTTCCATGGCCTCGATCGCGATCGGCATGAAGCCGTGGCGAGCGCCGCACAGCTCGGAGCAGGCGCCGTAATAGACACCCGGCTTCTCGATAGTGAAGGTCTTCTCATTGAGACGACCCGGCACAGCGTCCTCCTTCACCCAGAAGGCGGGGACGGAGAAGCTGTGGATGACGTCGGCGCCGGTGATGATCAGCTTGATCGGCACGCCGACCGGCAGGACCAGACGGTTGTCAGCCGCAAGCAGACGGGGCTCGCCCCGCTCGAGCGCCTTTTCCGCCGGCAACATGTTCGACACATATTCGCCGATGCCGTTGTCGGGATACTCATAACCCCAATACCACTGATAGCCGGTGACCTTGACGGTCAGCGCATCCTTGGGCGCGGGCTTGAACTGCTTGGCAAGCAGGTCGATCGAGGGGATCGCGATGCCGATCAGGATCAGCACCGGGACTGCAGTCCAGATGATCTCGATGAACGTGTTGTGCGACGTGCGCGAGGCGACCGGATTGGCCGCACGACGATAACGCACGACCACCCAGAGGAGCAGGGCAAGAACGAACAGGGAGATGACCGTGATCACCGGGAGCAGCACATAGTCGTGCATCCAGGCCGCATAATGGCCCGTCGGCGTGAACTGCTCCTGGAAGGAATACTCGCCTTCCTGGGGCTGGCCGACATTCTTGACCGGTTTGGAATATTCCCAGGCGGGCGCGGCCGTCGCGTTGGCCGCCGCTGCGGGCTCTGCCGGCGCGGCTTGCTCAGCGGCGTTCGCTGCCTCGGCCTGGGCCACGGCCGCGGAAGGCGCGAGCGCGCTCAGGCCCAAGGCCATCGCCATCATGAAGGCATTGATTCTTCTGTTCATGCGGTCGACCTGCTTTCAATTTCTGGCCGCTTGCGTCCCGGGCGGAAACTGCGGCCCCCCTCTGTCATTCACCGGCCCCTATACGCAGGCATATCGGATGCCTCAAGGGTAGATATCGGCCAGATGCAGCCGTTGATTGTCGCCGCATCCGTCGCTATCTCGCCCGGTCGAGAACCGGAGGGTCAGGGGACCAATGAACGAATCAGAAGTGCTTGCGGAATTCCGAGCGGCCGATGCCCTGCTTCAGGGGCATTTCCTGCTCTCCTCGGGCAAGCATAGCGCCAATTATCTGCAGTGCGCGCGCGTCCTCATGAATCCTGAGCGGGCGGCGCGGCTCGCGATCGCGCTCGCCCAGAGCCTGCCGCGCGACGTGCGCGCCGCGGTCGAGGTCGTGGTGTCGCCGGCCATGGGTGGCATCATCATCGGGCACGAGATGGGCCGCGCGCTCAATTGCGACGCCATCTTCCTGGAGCGACCGCAGGGCGTTTTCGAGTTCCGCCGTGGCTTTGATCTCGCACCCGGCCAGAAAGTGCTGATGGTGGAGGACGTCGTCACCACCGGCCTCTCCTCGCGCCAGGCAATGGATGCGGTGCGCGCGGCGGGTGGCGAGGTGATCGCCGAGGCGGCGCTGGTCGACCGCTCAGCGGGCGAAGCCAATCTCGGCGTGCCGTTCTATCCGCTCGTCAGCCTCAATTTCCCGGTCTACGAGCCCGACGCGATCCCCCCCGAACTGGCCGCCATTCCCGCAGTGAAGCCGGGCAGCAGGGCGTGACCATCCGCCGGTCGGCTCTGGCTGCGGCACTCGCCGCCCTGCCGATCGCCCTTCCCGCCACGGCCGGCACGCCCGCGCCGATAATAGAAGCCGTGCAAAGCCGCGCGCAGGCCGCGCAGTTCGACGGCGCGATTCTGCTCGGCGAGCGCGACGGCGGCGCGCGAACGCTGACCTTCGGCAAGAATGCCCCGGCCCCGGACGCCGTCTGGCGCTGGGCCTCGATCACCAAGCAACTCGCCGCGACCATCGCCATGCAGGAGGTCGCCAGGGGCAAGCTTGATCTCGACTCGCCGGTGAGCCGCTACTGGCCGGAGTGGAAGGCGCCCAACGCCGGCACCATCCGCATTCGCGACCTTCTGCTTCACAACAGCGGCCTGCCCCAGCCGGACGAAAGCGCTGCGGACGCGGACGGCGTGCCGGCCTTCTATCGAAGTGCCGCCGCTGCGCCTGCCGCAAGCGCGACGGATTTCTGCGCCGGCCCGGCACGCGCGGCGGCCCCGGCCAAATACGACTATAATAACTGCGACAGCATAGTGCTCGGCGAGGTGCTCCGCCGCACGACCGGCCGCTCCTTCGATGAGTTGGTGAACGACCGGCTGGCCCGTCCGCTGGGCATGAAGCGCTTCGGCATGTTCGGCTTCGGCACACCCGCGACCGCCCATGTCCAGCCGAACGGGGCGTTCAGCAAGGAGGATGCGCTTCTCAACCTCGGCGTCTACGGCGCTTCCGGCGGGGCTTATGGCACGATTCGCGATCTCTGGCGCTTCGATCACGCCCTGCTCGCCGGCAAGCTGTTGCCGGATGCGCAGCGCGAGGCGATGTGGCCGATCCTACCGGGGAACGGCTACGGTCAGGAGATGCGCATCGTGGAACGGCAGGGCCTCATCGGCGGCATCGAACTGCGCAATTATCTGGTGCCGCAGACCGGGCAGGCGGTGATCCTGTTCAGCCGACACAGGCCGAGCGATTTCGGCGATCCGTGGGAGGGCAAGGGACTTGCCTTCGACATTCTCTCGAAAATGGTGTGCCGATGACTTCCTATCTGCGCCTTGGCGTTAACATCGATCATGTCGCGACCATCCGCAATGCGCGGGGCACGAGCTATCCCGATCCGCTCCGCGCGGCGCTGGCCGCTCAGGAAGCCGGTGCCGACGGCATCACGGCGCATCTGCGCGAGGACCGGCGGCACATCACCGATTCCGACATCGCCCGGCTGTCCGCCGAACTGGAGATCCCCTTCAACTTCGAGATGGCGGCGACACAGGAGATGCTCGCCATCGCGCTGCGCCACCGGCCGCATGCCGTCTGCCTCGTGCCCGAGCGGCGAGAGGAGCGCACGACCGAGGGCGGGCTCGACGCTGCGGGACTGCACGATCATCTGGCGCCGATGGTCGACCAGCTTGGCGAGGCCGGCTGCCGAGTCTCGCTGTTCATCGAGGCCAGTCCGCGCCAGATCGAGGCGGCACTGCGCCTGCGGGTGCCCGTCGTCGAGTTGCACACCGGCAAATATTGCGAGGTGGCGGGCGAGGAACGCGCCACCGAACTGCGCCGCATCACCGACATGGCCGCGCTCGCCGCCAAGAACGGCATCGAGCCGCATGACGGACATGGCCTCACTTATGACAATGTCGGGCCGATCGCAGCGATCCCGCAGATCGCCGAGCTGAATATCGGCCATTTCCTGATCGGCGAGGCGATCTTCCTGGGGCTGCACGAGAGCGTGGCTGAGATGCGGCGGCAGATGGACGCGGCGCGAGGATGACGGCACTCCTTCAAGCCGCGCCTCCGACGACAGCCCGAATCTCGGGTCGCTCGGGCGAGCCATCATGATCATCGGCCTCGGCTCGGACCTCTGCAATATCGAGCGAATCCAGAACTCTCTGCATCGATTCGGCGAGCGATTCGAGCAGCGCGTCTTCACCGATCTGGAGATCGCCAAAGCCAATCGCCGCCCGTTCACCAAGGCCGGCACGCTCGCCAAGCGATTCGCCGCCAAGGAAGCGTTCAGCAAAGCGGTAGGCACCGGATTCAAGTCCGGCGTGTTCATGAAGGACATCGGTGTCGTCAATCTGCCATCAGGCGCGCCCACATTGGCACTGACCGGCGGCGCCAAGGCCCGGCTCGATGCCTTGACCCCGCCGGGCGCTAGCCTATTTGTGCACCTGACGTTGACCGACGATCATCCCTGGGCTCAGGCGTTCGTCATTCTGGAGGCCCGCTTTTCGTGACGGATCAGGCATCGTTCAAGTCAGCCAGGGCGGCTGCCCGCAAGAAGAAAAGCGGCGGGACCGACTGGTGGGCGGAGTTCAAGAGCATCGCGCTGCTGCTGCTCGCCGTGCTGAGCTTCCACAGCTTCATCGCCAAGCCATTCTACATCCCGTCCGAGTCGATGATGCCGGGCCTGCTGGTGGGCGATCGCCTCGTCGTCACCAAATATGCCTATGGCTGGTCCTACGTCTCGCCGACCATCCCCAATCCGGCGGCGATCTTCCGCAATGTCGTGCTGCGCTCGCCGCCCGAGGCCTGGGGCATCACCCTGCCCTTCATGCAGGGCCGCATCTGGGGCAAGATGCCCGAGCGCGGCGACATCGTGATCGCGACGCCGCGCCACAGCAACGAGGATTACATCAAGCGCGTCATCGGCCTGCCCGGCGACCTGCTTGAACTGCGCGATGGCGTCGTGATCCTGAACGGCGTCCCGGTGCGGCAGGAAATGCTTCCGCCGATGCGCATTCCGGTCGACGCCAATTCGCCCTGCGACCCGCGCCAGTTCCCCGGCGCGCTGCAGATCGATCCGGACGGCTCCTCCGTCTGCGTGCTGCCGGTCAAGCGCGAGACGCTGCCCAATGGCCGCTACTATACGATCATCGACATGGGGCCCCGCGAGATCGACTGGTATCCGCCCACGCGCATTCCGGAGGGTCACGTTTTCCTGATGGGCGATAATCGCGACAACAGCGCGGACAGCCGCGTGCCGCTGGAGCAGATGGGCCTGGGCGGCGCGATTCCGTGGGAGACGATCGGCGGACGTGCAGAGTTCATCACCTTCTCGCTCAACGGCACGACGCGGCTCAATCCGCTGACCTGGCTCGGCGGCTTCCGCAGCGGCCGCGCCGGCACTTCGCTGCATCCCAAGGAGGGCGCCGCCTCCACAGCGCCCTGACGCCGCGCGCGGCGAGGAGCCGACTTGGGTGGCTCACCCACCCGAGTCGCTGCCTTAGCTTGCCCTCGATGTTCGGCCGTAAAAGCCGCCGGACACCTCCGCGCGATGCTGCGCGACCGCTACATCAGATTGGATGTGACAGCCGGATAGAGCGGGCCTTTGCGGCGGGGCACATAGGATCAGGGCCGCTCGGCATCGCGCCGTCGCAGCTGGATTCCCGCGTTCGCGGGAATGACGGGGAAAGCGACGGGATGTCCGCTCCGTCGTGTTCGGCAAGGCGGCTTTGCGGGGCAGGCCGGCCAATAACGGCCGTTAGAATTTGTCCACGCGGACTAGCGTCTGCCCTGACAAGAATAGAAGCAAACCTATCCCGTTCGTGTCGAGCGAAGTCGAGACACGTTGAGGCGCCCCTGCACTCGGCCGAAAGGCTGAAGTTTATCCTGGGCGCCTGCTACAAGCGGGCAGTCGAAGGGCTCGACAAACGGAGAGAAAAGCGCCTCCACTGCTCAGGACAACCACCAGACCGCAAAGGCGCTTCCATGACTCCTTGGGCTGACACCTCCGCAGGAGCACTCGCTCAATTCTATCGGGATAAAGTCAGGGGCGGATCGCTTCAGGGACGCGGTGCTGAAAACGCGTCGTGCTGAACTTTGACCAAGCTGGGCGCTGTCGCCGGAGCGCGGCTACAGGCAATCGAAGTCCGTCATCTTCAGGGAAAGCCGAAGCCTCAAGCGACAGAGCAGCGATGGAGGCGCCCCCGGCTTTCGCCCAGGGCACGCCAGAATTCCACAAGCCTTGAGATGAAGTCGAGCGAAGCCAGCTTACTGCACGCCCTGCGGCAGACCCTCGGCGCCGTGCGGCATCTGCGGCGCGCCGCCGCCCTGCTGTTGCTGCTGAAGCATCTGCTGGAGCTGCATCATGCGCTGCTGCTCCTCGATCTCGGCGCGGGTCTTGAACTCCATCAGCTTGATCTCGAAGATCAGCGGGCTGTTCGGCGGAATGACGCCGCCCTCAGGCGGATGCTCGCCATAGGCGAGCTCGGCCGGGATCCAGGCGCGGAGCTTGCCGCCCTTCTTGAGGTGCGTCACCGCCTCGGTGAAGCCGGGCACCAACCGTGCCAGCTCGAGGCCCGCACCCGGATTCTCGTCGAACACAGTGCCATCAGGCAGCGTGCCCTTGTAGGCGATCAGCGCGAAATCGTCCTTGGTGGGGCTGGCGCCGGTTCCCTCGACCAGCATCTGGTAGCGCACGCCGCTCTGCGACCGGCCGAACTGACGGTTGCCGGCCCAGGCAAGGACGACCGCGACCGCGGCCAGCAGGATGATGGCAAGCCAGAAACGACGGACCGACCCCTGTTGAATGGGTCGCAATGGAACCGCCGTGACCGACATAGCCGCCTACCTCTATCTTCAGAAATGCACTTCTATCCGGGGCCCGGCCGCAGCCGGGCCGACGGCGCTTAACGCGCGCCGTCACGCTCAGCGCGCTTGCGCTCAAGCTTGCGGGCACGGCGAACGGCCGCAGCCTTCTCGCGTGCACGCTTCTCGGAGGGCTTCTCGTAGTGACGACGGAGCTTCATCTCGCGATAGACGCCCTCACGCTGCAGCTTCTTCTTGAGCGCCCGCAGCGCCTGGTCGACATTGTTGTCGCGCACGATGATTTGCATAAGCCCGTCAGTCTCCAATTCTAAGCTGGCAAGCGCCCGGCCGATGCTCCGGCCGCAGGACGCGTGAATCCAAAAACAAAGTGCGCCGCGGCGAGACGCCACGGCGGAACGGCAGCCCCATAGCAGCGAGTGGTTATCGGATCAAGGCTGGATAGGGTGTGGCGGGGCAGCATCCTCATCGCGGCGTGGCATCGCGGATACGGTCGAGCGCCGGCGGCTGTCGGCCCGGCAGGCTGCCGATATAGGCGGCGAGCGCATCGACATCGGAAGGCCCCTCGGCGATCTGGGGCGCGGCGCCGAACATGGTGAAGCCATCGCCCCCCTGCGCCGTGAAGCTGTTCATCGCGACCCTGTAGGTGGCCGACTCGGAGATCGGCTCGCCATTCAGGCGCAGGTCGAACACGCGCTGCCCGACAGGACGGCTCTTGTCATAGGCATAAGTGAAGCCCAGCGAGGGACTGAGCAAACGCGGCAGCTCAATGTCCTGGAACTGCGCTTCCAGCGCCGCCCTGATCTGCGCGCCGGTGAGCGCCTTCACGACCACCGAGTTGCCGAACGGCTGAGCCGTGTAGATGTCGCCGAATGTCACCACGCCGCCCTCGCGCGGGGTGATCGGGGCGCGCACGCCCCCGCCGTTCATGAAGGCGATCTGGGCGCCGCCCTTGTCCGGCGCGGCCATGGCGGCGAGCTGCGCATCGGCGATGAAATTGCCGAGCACGGTCTGGCCGCTCGGATCGACCTTGTTCGGCAGTGGCCCGGCCACCGTGCCGATCACGCGATTGCGCACACCTTCCGTCGCGGCCTCATAGCGGGCGACCAGCGCCGCGATCGCCCCCTGCCCGGCGGCCGAGTCGGGCGACTGCGCGACCACCAGATTTTCGGCGCGCTTGCCGATGAGCTTTTTGCCACGCGCGTCATAATCCAGCGTAATCCGGGTGAGCAAAGTGCCATATTGGCCAGCGCTGGTGACAAGAAACGGCCGCGCCGGATCGACCGAGCCGTAATTGCAGACATAGGCATTGTGCGTATGGCCGGAGACGACGAGATCGAAGGCCGGATCGAGCCGGGCGAGGATGGGCTTGAGATCCCCCTGCATTCCCGCGCAGTCACTCTGGTCGGCGTCGGCCTTCATCACGCCGCCCTCATGGATCAGCACCACCAGAATGTCGGCGCCCGCGTTCCGCATGGCCGGGATGAGCGCATTCGCTGTTTCCGCCTCATCCGCGAAGGTCAGCCCCGCCACGCCGCCGGGGGAGACGATGCCTGGTGTGCCCTTGAGCGGCATACCGACGAAGCCGATGCGCACCGTGCGCCGGCCGAGCTTGAGTGCCTTGATGCCGAAGGGCTGGAACAGTGTCTGGCCGTCCGCCAGGTGCACATTGGCCGCGAGCAGGCGGAAGCTGGCGCCGGGGAAGTCCGGCATTACCTGACAGGGCTCAAGCAGCGTATATTTGGCGCAGCCGCCAGACTGGATGCGCGCCAGCTCCTTCTGCCCGCGATCGAACTCATGATTGCCGAGCGCGCTGAAATCGATGCCGATGTCATTCATCACGCGGATGGTGGGCTCATCGAGGAAATGCCCGGAGACGAGCGGCGAGGCACTGATGAGGTCCCCCGCCGTCACCACGGCGCTCTTCGGGTTTTCCGCGCGCAACTTCGCCACTGCCGCCGCCAAGTGGACAGCGCCGCCCGCCTTGACCCGCGACGCATCGCGGGGCGAGCCCGGCGGGATCACGGTCTGGTCGCCGGCGCCGATATGGCCGTGGAAATCGTTGAAGGCGATGATCTGGAGGGTCGCCGGGCGATCCGTTGCCGGGCCGGTTTGCACGCAGCCGGCGAGCAGCAGGGCGGCCAGCGGCCCAGTCGATGTCCAATAGTTCATGTCGTCCTCCAGCCGGTCGGGGCCGACATAGCAGACGGGGACGATTCGGGAAGGCTGACGACCCCGAAGCCCTCCTCGACGTCCGCCCGAAGCTGGCGGGAGTGACGACGGGCTCGCTGGACCATGTTCCTATGGGATCGCAGGCGGGCATAGCCCAACGCGGGAGAACTCTCTCGTGGTTGCGCGCCCTTGCCCCCGGTGGCAAGCAGGCCGACCTATGACCGGAAGGCGCAAACGGATGAAGGCGGTGTTGATGGCAATGGCTCTGGCAGGCGGCGCGGCGGGCGCGGCGACGCAGGACGATCCTTTCATCTGGCTTGAGGACTGGCATGGCGAGAAGGCCATGGCATGGGTGGAGAGCGAGAACGCCCGCACCGTCCAGATCCTGCGGGGCGACCCGCATTATGCGGCCTTCGAGAAGGACGCCATCGCCATCGCCACCGCGACCGACCGCATTCCCGGGCCAATGATCCTCGCCGGGGCAATCTATAATTTCTGGCGGGACGCGCAGCATCCGCAGGGCATCCTGCGCCGCACCAGCGCCGCCGACTATGCCAAGGTGAACCCCGGCTGGGAGACGGTGCTCGATCTCGATGCGCTTGCCAAGGCCGAGGGCAGGAAATGGGTGTGGAAAGGCCTGACCTGCCTCCAGCCGGACGAGACGCGCTGCCTTATCTCCCTTTCCGATGGCGGTGAGGACGCGACGACGATCCGCGAGTTCGACCTCAAGGCCGGCCGGTTCGTCGAGGGTGGTTTCACGCTGCCCACGTCCAAGCAGGGCGCGGAGTGGATCGACGCAGACACGCTCGTCGTCACGCGCGACTGGGGCGAAAACTCGATGAGCGCCTCGGGCTATCCGATCGTCGTCAAGACGCTGCGGCGCGGCCAGCCGCTCGCCGCAGCGACGGAGGTCTATCGCGGCGTCCGGGAGGATGTCGGCGTCTTCCCGCAGGCTTTGCATGACGCAGCCGGCAACAAGGCGATCCTCATCGCCAAGGCCCGCACCTTCTTCGAGACGGACTATTTCCTGCTCACGCCGGACGGCCCCCGGCAAGTCGCCCTGCCCGCGCGCTCCAGCGTGGGCGGCATGGTCGGCGGGCAAGTGATCGTGCAGACCAGCCAGGCCTGGTCATCTGGCGGCGTGGAGCTGCCGATCGGCGCCATCGCGGCCGTCCCCCTCGCCGATATGCAGGCGGGCACGACCCTGCGCCCGTCCCAGCTCTTCGCACCCGGCCCGCGCCAGTCGGTCGAGCAGACGCGGATGACCCGCAACCATGTGATCCTGGCGACGACGGACAATGTGCGCGGCCGCGCGCTGGTGTTCACGCCCGGCACGGCGCGCTGGACCTCGCGGGCCATCCCGCTCCCCGACAATGCCTCGGTTCAGGTGAGCGCCAGCAGCGAGAGCAGCGATGCGGCCTACATCACCGTCACCGGCTTCCTCCAGCCGACCACGCTCTGGCAGGTGGACGCGGCGAACCCGCAACCGGTGCAGGTGAAGGCGCTCGCCGCCAAGTTCGATGGCTCGAACCATGTCGTCGAGCAGTTCGAGGCGACCTCCAGCGACGGCACGAAAGTGCCCTACTTCATCGTCCACAAGAAGGGCATGAAGCTGGACGGCAGCACGCCGACGATCATGACCGCTTATGGCGGTTTCGAGGTCTCGATGACGCCCAGCTATTCCGGCGTGATCGGCAAGCTCTGGCTGGAGCGGGGCGGCAGCTTCGTGGTTGCCAACATCCGCGGCGGCGGCGAGTTCGGCCCTGCCTGGCACGAGGCCGGGCGCAAGACCAAGCGGCAGATCATCTACGACGATTTCGCCGCCGTGGCGCAGGACATCTTCGCGCGCGGACTCTCCAGTCCGAAAAAGTTCGGCATCTATGGCGGCTCCAACGGCGGGCTGCTCATGGGCGTCGCGTTCAACCAGCATCCCGAGCTGTGGAACGCGGTCGTCATCCAGGTGCCGCTGCTCGACATGCTGCGCTTCGAGCAGATCGCTGCTGGCCCCTCCTGGGTCGATGAATATGGCAGCGTCTCGGTGCCGGAAGAAAAGGCGTTCCTCGCGAGGATCTCGCCCTATCATAACGTGGTGAAGGGCAAGGCCTATCCCGAGCCCTATATCTGGACGACGACCAAGGACGACCGGGTCGGCCCCCAGCACGCCCGCAAGTTTGCCGCGCGCCTGAAGGATTATGGCATCCCCTATCTCTTCTATGAGGATACGGCGGGCGGCCATTCCGGGGATGCGGACGTCGAGCAGAGCGCGCGGCTCAAGGCCATGGAGATGGTCTATTTCACGCGCAAGCTGGTGGAAGGGAAGTAAGGCCGGCCCGTGACCAAATTCACCGTCAATGATCGCCCGGTCCAGTATCGCATGGACCCGCAGACGCCGCTGCTCTGGGCGCTGCGCGATGCGTCCAACCTCACCGGCACCAAATATGGCTGCGGCACGGGCGATTGCGGCGCCTGCACGGTCGACATCGACGGGCAGGCGATCCGCTCCTGCCAGGTGACGATCGCGGCCATCGAGGGGCGCTTCGTCACGACCATCGAAGGGCTCTCGCCGGATCGCAGCCACCCCGTGC
>JAFKLU010000403.1 GCA_017304105.1 Sphingomonadales bacterium | reverse complement strand
CGCGACGGACCTGCGCACCATGACCGCGATCTGGATGGGCTATGAAACCATCGCCGCGGCGCTCAGCGACGAGAAGCTCCACCTCATCGGGGATCGCGATATGGCGGCCGGGATGAAGCAGTGGCTAGGCACGAGCAGCCTTGCGAAGGTGGAGCGGCGGGTTTCCTGATCAAGCTGCCTGAGGGGCGCCCTTGCGTCTTTGGAACCCGGCTATCAGCCTTCCCAGATCGAGAGAATATCCTGCAATTCCGGCCGGGGCCGTTCCTCCAGTTCCCGCGCGGGGGTGCCGATGAACACGAACCCGGCGATCTTCTCCTCCGGTCCGCCGAAGGCGTCGCGCACGGCCATATTGTAGCTGGGCCAGCCGGTGAGCCAGCCGCCGGCAAAGCCCATCGCATGGGCGGCGTGCAGCAGGTTCATTGTCGCGGCGCCGGCCGAAAGCTCCTGCTCCCACAGCGGAATATGCCCCTGCCGGGGCGCCGAGAGCACCACTACCAGCGCCGGGGCCTGCCGCGCGAATTGCAGCATCGCCTCGATCTCCAGCCGTCCCGCTTCCGGCTTCTCCGCGCAATAGGCATCGGCGAGCAGGCTGGCCAGCGCCTCGCGCTTCCCGTCCGGCACGATGACGAAGCGCCAGGGGGCGAGCTTGCCATGATCGGGCGTGCGTGCCGCAATCGTGACCATTTCCCGGAGCTGGTCGAGGTTCGGTCCCGGCGCGGCGAGGTCGCGCGGCTTGCCAGAGCGGCGGGTGGAGAGATAGGCGAGCAGCGAGGAACGGTCGTTGAGCATGGCCAGGGCGCTAGCCCAAAGCCCCCGCCGCGCCAAGCCTTTTTGCGAGCCGCTCGCAGGAGGGTCGGGCCTGACCGCAAAAATGCTTCACAGCGCCGCGTTTATCTCTAGTTTCGCGCCATCAACTTCGCGCGGCCGCGCGGCCTTTGACGCCAGCCGCTCGAAACAGGAGTTTCTATGGATACGATACCCGCCATCGCATTCGGCGTGCTGCTGGTCCTTCTGATCGGCGGCGGCATCGGGCTGGCCAACAAGAATCCCGAATTTCTCGGCCACCCCAAAGGCCTCTTCGTCCTGTTCTTCGCCGAGATGTGGGAGCGCTTCTCCTATTACGGCATGCGCGCCCTGCTCATCTTCTATCTGACGCAGCACTGGCTGTTCAGCGATGGCAAGTCGAACCTGATCTATGGCGCCTATGCGAGCCTCGTCTACATCACGCCCGTGCTCGGCGGCTATCTGGCGGACCGCTATCTTGGCCAGCGCAAGGCCGTGCTGTTCGGCGCGCTGATCCTCACTGCGGGTCATCTGCTCATGGCTGTGGAAGGCTCGGGCGGGCAGGACGATCCGGCGATCAACGTCTTCTGGCTCGCGCTCTCGTGCATCGTCGTCGGCTCGGGCTTTCTCAAGGCCAACATCTCCGTCATCGTCGGCCAGCTTTACGGCATCACCGATCCGCGACGGGACGGCGCCTATACGATCTTCTATGTGGGCATCAATGTGGGCGCGGCCATCGGCACCATCCTCGCCGGCTGGCTGGGCCAGACCTATGGCTGGCAATATGGCTTCGGCGCTGCGGGCATCGGCATGTTGCTGGGTGCGGTCGTGTTCGTGCTTGGGCGGCCGCTGCTGCTCGGGCGCGGTGAGCCGCCCAAGCCGCTGGCCCGGTCCACGGAATGGAGCCTTTACGGCGTCGGCGTCGCCTCCATCCTGCTCATCTGGTTCCTGGTGCAATATCAGGACATCATCCAGAATCTGCTGATCGTCTCGGGCGTCGCGCTGCTTGGCTATGTGCTTTATGCCGCCTTCAAGCTGGAGCCCCACGCACGCGACCGGATGTTCGCGATCCTGTTCCTCATCGCGCTGAACCCGATCTTCTGGGGCCTGTTCGAGCAGGCGGGCGGCAGCCTCAATCTCTATACCGATCGCTTCGTGGATCGGCAGGGCGTGCCGGCTTCGCTCTTCCAGTCGATCAATCCCATTTACATCGTGCTGATGGGGCCGATCTTCGCCTGGCTGTGGGTGTGGCTCGGCAAGCGCGGGCTGGAGCCTTCCGCGCCGGCCAAGTTCGGCCTCGCGCTGGCGCAGGTCGGCTTCTCGTTCCTCGTCTTCGTGTGGGGCGCGCAATCGGTCGGCGCGGCGGCGCTGACGCCGGTCATCTTCGTGTTCCTCATCTATTTCTTCCAGACGACCGGCGAGCTCTGCCTGTCGCCCGTCGGCCTCTCTGCCATGAACCGCCTTGCGCCCCGACATCTGGGCAGCCTGATCATGGGCGCGTGGTTCTACATGACGGCGGTCGGCAGCTTCGTCGCGGGCAAGATCGGCGAGGCGACCGGGGGGCATGACGGCGAGATGACCCGGGAGGCGACGCTTTCCATCTACCACAGCATCGGCTGGGTCACGATCGGCGTCGCGGTGGCGGTGCTGGCTGGCTCCCCGCTGGTGCGGCGACTCATGCACCTCGATACGCTGAAGGACGAGGAGCCGGAGCCCGACCCACGCCCCGAGGAAGGACTGCGCCCGGCCACCGGGGGATGAACCTTCCGCGCCATCCCGGCCCGTCCGGGGTGGCGGAGAGGAAGCTTGGCTCCGCGATCTTCAAATTCCCTGAAACAATGTCTAGGACATCGCCATGACGAGACGCTTCTTCGGCACGGACGGAATCAGGGGACGCACCAATGCCACGCCGATGACGGCGGAAATGGCGATGCGCGTCGGCATGGCTGCGGGGCGCCATTTCATGCGCGGCGATCATCGGCACCGCGTCGTCATCGGCAAGGATACGCGCCTCTCGGGCTACATGATCGAGAACGCGCTGGTCGCCGGCTTCACCAGCGTCGGCATGGATGTCGTGCAGTTCGGCCCAATCCCGACGCCCGCTGTCGCGATGCTCGCCGCCTCGATGCGCGCGGACCTCGGCGTGATGATCTCGGCCAGCCACAATCCCTATTATGACAACGGCATCAAGCTGTTCGGGCCGGATGGCTACAAGCTCTCGGATGCGGACGAGGCGCGGATCGAAGCTCTCATGGAGAGCGACATCCCGCTGGCCGAGCCTGCCCGCATCGGCCGGGCCCGCCGCGTGGAGGATGGGCGCGGGCGCTACATCCACTTTGTGAAGTCCACATTCCCCCCGCATCTGCGGCTCGACGGCCTGAAGGTCGCTCTCGATTGCGCGAACGGCGCCGCGTACAATACCGCGCCGGCCACCTTCTGGGAGCTCGGTGCCGAACTGGTGACCATCGGCGTCGATCCGAACGGCACCAATATCAATCAGGAATGCGGCTCCACCGCGCCGCAGCTCCTGCAGGAGACGGTGGTCGCGTCCGGCGCGGACATCGGCATCGCGCTGGATGGCGACGCGGACCGGCTAATCGTCGTCGACGAGACGGGCGCGATCGTGGACGGCGACCAGATCATGGCGCTGATCGGCACGAGCTGGGCGCGGCGCGGCATGCTGCGCGGCGGTGGCGTGGTGGCGACGGTCATGTCCAATCTTGGCCTTGAGCGCATGCTCGCGCGCGAGGGTATCGACCTCATCCGCACCAAGGTCGGCGATCGCTATGTGCTGGAGGAGATGAAGGCGCGCGGCTGCAATGTCGGGGGCGAGCAGTCCGGGCACATGATCCTCTCCGATTATGCCACCACGGGCGACGGCACCGTCGCGGCGCTGCAGGTGCTTGCCGCGCTGGTCGAGAGCGGCAAGCCGGCAAGCGCATTACTGCGCCAGTTCGAGCCGGTGCCGCAATTGCTCAAGAACGTCCGCTTCGCGGGCGGCAAGCCGCTGGAGGCGGAGAGCGTCAAGGCCGTGATCGCGCAGGCGGAGCGGGAGCTTGACGGCAGCGGCCGCCTCGTCATCCGCCCCTCCGGCACCGAACCGGTGATCCGCGTGATGGCGGAGGGTGACGATGGCGAGCAGGTCAAGCGAGTCGTCGAGCGGATCTGCGCGGCGGTCGAGCAGGCGGCGAAGGCCGAGGCGTGAGCCGCTGTCCCGATCTTTCGAGCATGAGCGGAGCTAGGTGACGACCATGCTGGAAATGCGACCCGACTGCGAACGCTGCGGTGCCGATCTGCCCGCCGATGAGGGCGGCGCGTTCATCTGCTCGTTCGAATGCACCTTCTGCGCGGAATGCGCCGACGCGCTGGACGAGACTTGCCCGAATTGCGGCGGCGAACTGCTCGACCGCCCGGCGCGCGTGGGTAAGGCGCTCGCGAACAATCCGGCCTCCACGGTGCGCAGGTTCAAGGGATAGATGGTGGCTCGCGAGGGCGGGCCTTGTTTCTCTAGCGTTCACTAACAGTCAGGTGCATCCGGCTCCTGTGTCCTCATGCGACTTCGTTGGCTAAAAGGATTCTTGTGTGTAAGGACTCATGGACTTTAACGTTTGCGAGATGATCATGCTGATCACGGACAAATTTGTATTTGTGCATCAGCCGAAGACAGGCGGCACCTTCGTTCAGGATATTCTCAACGAGTTTGACGCGAAGGAAACAAGGCTGCGTAATTTCGGCCTGTTGAGGAAGGCTGGCTTGCTGCCCCGACGCTTTGCGTGCCGAGATGTCGGCGAATATCACAGCAACTGCCATGAGATTCCCTTGGAGGACCGCAATAAGCCAGTTCTCTCAATCGTACGAAATCCCTTAGATTATTACGTTTCCTTCTATCATTACGGTTGGTGGGCGACCCACCCAGAAGATTCCTACGCGGATTTCGGCAAAGTTCTTAAAAGGTTCCCGCAGTTCCCAGACCTATCTTTTGAAGATTTCTTGGTATTGGCGAATGAGTATTTTCCAGAGCTAGAGCAAGTCGGCGCTGATCCGCATGATCCGGATAGGATCGGATATTATTCTGCTCAGTTCCTGCTATTTTTTTTCAAGGAGCCGCAGGTCTCGCTCGCGACGTTGGATGAGCGTATTTCAGAGGGCTGCCAGTTCTCAGAAGAAATGTTTAATGTCCGCTTCCTGCGAACTGACCGGCTGAATGCCGATCTGCCGGGTGTCTTGGAAGGGTTCGGTTATCCACGATCATGGACAGCGCCGTTGTCCCTGCGTGCCCCGGTTCTACCCGATCAGCAACGCGAACAACGACCAACTCGGGACTTTCAGAGCTACTATACGCCCGAGACGCGAGCCATGATCTTCAAGCGCGACAGGCTGCTCTTCAAGATGTTCGGGTTCTAAATAGCCTATTGCCTCGCCGCACGCACCGTCGACGACGACCCAGCCTATCCTGTTCGGCCGAAATCATACCGTTGTGTCGCGATGACGCGTCCCAAATTCCCAGAGCCCATCCTCTCGACTTCCGCATCCACAACGCGCAAAACGCGGCCATGACCATTCCTCGCATCCTCATCATCGCCGGCTCGGATTCGGGCGGGGGCGCCGGCATTCAGGCCGACATCCGCACCGTCACCATGCTCGGCGGCCATGCCATGACCGCGATCACCGCGATAACGGCGCAGAACACGCTCGGCGTGCAGGGCGTCCACCAGGTTCCGACCGAGATGGTGCTGGCGCAGATCGACAGCGTGGTGAGCGACATCGGCGTGGACGCCATCAAGATCGGCATGATCGGCTCGGCGGAGACAGCGCTCGCCGTGGCGGAGCGGCTGGAGCATATCGCCGCGCCTGTCGTGCTGGACCCGGTGATGGTCGCCTCAAGCGGCGGCGTGCTGGCGGATGCGGCGACGATCGAGGCGCTGCACGAGCTGATGGGCTGGGCCTTCGTCACCACGCCCAACCTGCCGGAGCTGGCGGCGCTCGGCGGCGAAGCGGAGCTTACCGCGCGCGGCGAGATGCTGCTCATCAAGGGCGGCCACGCGCCGGGGCCGACGATCACGGATCGCCTCGTTGGGTCGGAGGGCGAGATTGCCCGCTGGGAACATCCCCGGATCGACACGCAGGATACGCACGGCACCGGCTGCACGCTGGCCAGCGCCATCGCGGTCGGGCTGGGGCAGGGCCTCGATTTGCCGCTGGCCATCGAGCGCGCCCGCACCTTCGTGCGGCTGGCGCTGCGCGATGCGCCGGGCCTGGGCGGCGGCAACGGGCCGATGGGCCATCCGCGCGTCCGGCTCGACCTGGGCGAGAGCATGCGCTTCAATCAGGCGAGCGTGCCGGTGAACGACTATGCCGCCTCGCGCGATTTCTATGAGGAACTGGGCCTCACGCTGATCGTCGACAGCCCGGACAACAGCTATGCGCGCTTCGAGGCACCGGGCGGCGCCACGCTCTCCATCCATGGCGACACTCAGGCCATCTATTTCGAGTGCGACGATCTCGACGCGCGGGTCGCCGCCCTGCAATCGGTGGGCTTCGTGTTCGACAGCGAGCCGGTCGATCAGGACTGGGGCTGGCGCGAAGCTTGGCTGGTCGATCCAGCGGGCAATCGGCTCTGCCTCTTCTCGGCGGGTGAGAACCGTCGCTATCCGCCTTGGCGGGTGGGCAACTGAGGATGAGCGGGCCGGAAGCATGTGAGGAGGCCGCTGGGTGATCGCGGGCGTTGACGAGGCGGGCAGGGGGCCTCTTGCAGGGCCGGTGGTGGCCGCCGCAGTCGTGCTGTGCAAGCCGCGGCCCCCGGGCCTCGATGATTCCAAGAAGCTCACGCCGGAGCGCCGGGCGGTGCTGGAGGCGACCATCAAGCGTCGCTGCCATTGGGCGGTGGGCGTGGTCGACGTGGCGGACATCGATCGGCTCAACATCTTCGGCGCAACGATGCTCGCCATGACCCTCGCGGTGGAAGCGCTCTGCGCGAAGATCGGCTGCGATCCGCGTGAGGTGCTGGTCGACGGTAATCTGACGCCGCACGGCCGGCGGCCCGAGTGGCGCTGGGCGGCGCGGCCGATCGTGGGCGGGGACGCCATCGAGCCCTGCATCTCGGCCGCCTCGATCATCGCCAAGGAGCATCGCGACGCGCTCATGCGCGAGGCAGCGCTCGCTCATCCGCGTTATGGATGGGAGAATAACAAGGGCTATGGCACGCCCGAGCATCTTGCGGCGCTGCGCGTGCATGGGCCAAGCCCGCTTCACCGGCGCAGTTTTGCGCCGGTCGCTCAGCTGGAGCTGATGTAGCCGGCTAGGCGCTCGCCTTGTCCGCGCCGAATGCGCCGGCCCTGGTGGCGGCCAGATAGGCCCGCCCTCTCGCTTCGAGCGCTTCCGGGCCATCGGGTGGGGGTTCGCCTTCGTGCCGGATCGCCTGAATCTCCTCGCTGCTGTTGACGCGCGGATAGGCCACCTCCGGCACCGGCAGGCCGAGAAAGGCGCAGAGCGGGCCCCAGCCGTCCTTCGCACGAAAGACCAGCAGCCGCTCGGGCGGCACGCTGTCGATCACGCGCTGGTTCCAGCGGTTGAAATAGTCGATCATGAAGTCCCTCTCACCGATACGGTCGCCGAAATCCTTGACCACCGATCCAGCTACGAACGGCGCCATCGGCGTGTTCTCGAACATGGCCATGTGCTCGGGCGAGAAGATCGTCGCGCTGACCGAGTTGAACCAGCTATCCGGATCGCGCAGCGTGAGGATGATCTTCGCTTCCGGATAATGGTCGGCAAGCTCGCGCCAGAAATAAGCCGCCGGATAATCGACCGCCGCGACGAAATCGGCGAAGACGCGGTCCCATGCGGGCTTGCCGTCGACCACATCAAGCCACAGCGGCAACTGGCTGGGGACATTGGCGATGACTTCGCTCATATGGTGGCAGGGGCCGAAGCCCAGATGCACCAGCGCGAGCTTGAGCGACAATGTGCCCGTGCGTCCCAGCCCGGCGCCGATTACTTGCAAGGCCATGAAGTCGGTCTCCCTCTCCCTGGTGGCGCGACAATAGCACGGATGAGCGGAGGGCGCGCGGGAATCCTTGACCCGCCACCGCGATTGCCCTAGCGCGGCCGGGTCATCTGGGGAGTAGCCAGCCGCCGTGCTTCAAACGGCGGGCCCATGCGTCAACATACTCGGCTGAGAGGCCGTGGCGCGCGGGGAACCCGACAGGGTTCAGGCGAGACCAATGGCATCACGCTTCCGCTTGGCCTGGCGGGAGGCGAGATGCTGTTGTGTTGCCTGCGCCCGGCCCTGGAACGTTCAATGGAAGCCCTGCTTACTTCGACCGCTGTGGTCGCGCTCGCCGAGATCGGCGACAAGACGCAATTGCTCGCCATCCTGCTCGCCACGCGCTTTCGCAAGCCCTGGCCGATCATTCTCGGCATCCTCATCGCGACGCTCGCCAATCATTTCTGCGCGGCCTTTCTGGGCGCCAAGGTCGCATCCCTGCTGGAGAGCGGGTGGTTCCATTATCTGATCGCCGCGTCCTTCCTTGCCATGGCGGCCTGGACGCTCATCCCGGACGAGATTGACGATCTGCAGCAGGGCTCGGCGCGCTTCGGCGCCTTCCTCACGACGACCGTCGCCTTCTTCCTCGTCGAGATGGGCGACAAGACGCAGATCGCCACCGTCGCGC
>JAFKLU010000402.1 GCA_017304105.1 Sphingomonadales bacterium | reverse complement strand
CTCGTCGAGTTCGTCGGACCGGAGGACGAGGGCTACAAGGTCGGCGCGGGCAACAGCATCAACACCAACCGGGTCGCCGGCCGCTTCTATGCGGACCTGACGCTCAACTGGAACGTGAAGGCCGGCCGCAGCGATGTCGAATATTTCTTCGCTGTCCGCAACCTGTTCGACAAGGATCCGCCGATCGCGCCGAGCGCGGTGGGCATCACCAACCAGGTGCTGTTCGATCAGGTCGGCCGTTCCTTCCGCGTCGGCGTCCGGTTCAAGCGGTGAGCAGCGCTGGGGAAACTCAGCAGGCCATGGAGGAGGCGCGCCCGGTTTCGGCCGGCGCGCCTTCCGCCAATGAGGACTGGCCCTCGCCGGCCCGCGCCTGGTACACGATCTGGCTGATCGCGTTCGTGACGATGCTCTCGAACGTCGACCGCAACATCATCAATCTGCTCGTCCAGCCCATCAAGCGCGACCTCGCGCTCAGCGACACGCAGATCAGCCTCATCATCGGTTTCGCCTTCTCCTCCGCCTATATGGTCGTCGGCCTGCCGATGGCGCGCGTAGCGGATCAGCGCAGCCGCAAGATGATCCTCACATGCGGCCTCACCATCTGGAGCTTCGCCACGGCGCTGTGCGGCCTTGCCCGCAGCTTCGGCGGACTATTCATGGCGCGCGGCATCGTGGGCGGCGCGGAATCGGTCGCCGGCCCCTCCTCCATGTCGATGATCTCGGACATGGTGCCGCGCTCCAAGCTGCCGCGCGCCTTCGCCATCTACCAGCTCGGCATCAGCGCGGGTCAGGCGACGGCGCTGCTCGCGGGCGGCCTGCTTGTCGCTTTCTTTGCCGGGCTCGGCCCCGTGCATCTGCCGCTGTTCGGCGAGATGCGCGAATGGCAGCTCGTCTTCCTCGTCTGCGCGCTGCCGGGGCTGCTCACGGCGCTGCTCTTCTTCCTCACGGTGCGCGAGCCGGTGCGGCACAACCGCCGCGCCAAGGGCAGCGTCCCGCTCCGCGAGGTCGGCGCCTATCTGCTCTCCAACCGCGCCCTGTTCCTGCCGCTATTCCTCAGCATCGGCATCGGCGCGATCGAGACGACAGGGCTGATGACCTGGCGCGCCGCCTTCTACGAGCGCACTTATGGCTGGGGGCCGGTGCAGATCGGTCCGCTGCTGGCGCTCTCGATGGTCATCTCGGCGCCGATCGGGCTGACACTCGGCACCTGGTTCGCCGAATATATGAGCAAGCGCGGCGGGGTCGACGCGATGGCGCGGGTCTGCTTCATCTCGCAGGCGCTGTCCGCACCCTTCGCCATCGCCACCACGCTCATGCCGACGGCGTGGCTGGCCTTCGGCTGCGGCATGGTCGCCTCGATCATCGGCCTCGCCAGCGCGCCGGCGCAGAACGCCGCCATCCAGATGGTGACGCCGAGCGAGATGCGCGCGCAGATCAGCGCCGTCTATCTGTTCACGATCAGCGTGATCGGCAACGGTGTGGGGCCGCTGCTGGTCGCGCTCGTCACGGACTTCCTGCTGCAGGATGAGAGCATGCTGCGCTATTCGATGAGCTCGTTCGCCGCCGTCATGGCGCCGGGCGGGGCGTTCCTCATGTATCTGGCGATCAAGCCTTATGCGCGCGCGGCGGCGCAGATGCGGGAGAACTGAACGGCCGCGACGCGAACGTGACAATTTGTGACTGGACGGATGCGCTCCACCTTCGCATTCATGTCGCATGAAGCGCGCGTTTCTGTTGATAACCGGTGTCGGCTTGCTCTCGGCCTGTTCCGTGGGGCCTGCCTATAAACCCCAGAGCGCCGCCAGTCTCGGCGTGCCCGATGCGTGGTCCGTGAGCGCGGCGCCGAGCAGCGCGGACCTGACGCGCTGGTGGCGGACGTTCGACGATCCGGTGCTCGGCCAGCTCGTGGAGCAGGCTGCCACGTCCAACCTCGATATCGCGCAGGCCATGGCGCGGCTGCGGCAGGCGCGCGAGGCGCTGGTCGGCGCCCGCTCGGACATGTTCCCCACGGTCAGCGGATCGGCCGGCTACAGCCGCTCCGAACCGATCCGTGGCGGCGGCGCGACGCAGACGCTTCCGGATGGCACCGTTGTCACCGCCGGGAGCGGCGGGCGCAGCAGCGTCTCGCTCGGGCTCGACGCGAGCTACCAGGTCGATCTGTTCGGCGGCGTGCGCAGCTCGGTCGCGGCCAGCCGGGCACAATATGAAGGCGCGGGCTTTGACTATGCCACCGTGCTGCTCTCCGTGCAGAGCGAGGTGGCGCGCAATTATGTGCTCGCGCGGGCCTATCAGGCGCAGCTGGAAAATGCGCGGGCGAGCCTCGCCATTCAGGACGACAATCTGGAGATCGCGGGCTTTCGCGTGCAGGCGGGGCTCGTCTCCTCGCTCGATGCCGAGCAGGCCCGCGCCAGCCGCGCGCAGACGGCGGCCGGCATTCCCCAGATCGAGCAGCAATATAATGCGGCGGTTTCCCGCATCGGCGTGCTGACCGGGCAGGCGCCGGGCGCGCTCAAGCCGATGCTGGAAGCCGCGAGGCCCATCCCGGTCGGGCCGGAGAGCATCGCCGCCGGCATCCCCGCCGATGTGCTGCGCCAGCGGCCGGACGTGCGCGCCGCCGAGCGCAACCTCGCCGCCGCGACCGCCCAGATCGGCGTTGCCAAGGCGCAGCTCTTCCCCCTGCTCAACATCAGCGGCAGCCTCAGCGCCAATGCTGCCAATTTCGGCGACGTGCTCGACACGATCACCGGCGGGCTGTTCGCGGGGCTGAGCCAGGCGATCTTCAACGGCGGACGCCTCAATGCGCAGGTCCGCTCCAGCCGGGCCGCGGCGGACGGCGCATTCGCCGCCTACAAGTCGAGCGTGCTCACCGCGCTGGAGGATGTGGAGAATGCCCTCATGGCCCTGCGCAGCGCCAATGAGCGCCAGCGGCAGTTTGCGATCGCCTTCGATGCGGCGACCAACAGCGCCATCCTCGCGCGCAGCCAGTATCGCACCGGCCTCATCGATTTCACCACGCTCAACGCGCAGGAAGCCTCGCTGGTCTCGGCACGCAACGGACTCGTGCAGGCCCGCTCCGACCGCGCCACCGCCCTGATCGCCCTCTACACGGCGCTCGGCGGCGGCTGGGACTCCTCCGTCGCCCCCACCGCGCCAAACTGACCGGAACACCGACCATGGCAGACCAGACCCTCGACGATTTCCTCGGTGTGAAGCCCCAGCCGGCCTGGCGTCGCCATGCCAGATGGGTCGGCATCGCGCTCGGCGTGCTCCTGCTCTTGCTGATCGCCTATTTCTGGTTCGGCCGGTCGAGCGAGCCGAGCTATGCGACCGAGCCGGTCGCGCGCGGCAATCTCATCACCACCGTCTCGGCGACGGGCAAGCTCGCGCCGACCAATCAGGTGACGGTCGGCTCGCAGCTCTCCGGCCTCGTCGTCAAGGTGCTGGTCGACGTCAACGACCGCGTGGCGCAGGGGCAGCCGCTCGCCGAGATCGACCCCGAGCAGATCGAGGACCAGATCCGGCAGGGCCGCGCGCAACTCGCCGCCAATCAAGCGCAGGTCGGGCAGGCGCGCGCGACGCTGGCCGAGGCGCAGGCGCAGCTGGCGCGGCTGGAGGAAGTCTCGAAACTCTCCGGCGGGCGCGTCCCCTCCGGCACGGAGATGCAGACCGGGCGCGCCAACGTCCAGCGCGCGCAGGCCGCGCTGCGTGTGGCGGAGGCCAATGTGCTCGCCAGTCAGGCCGCGCTCTCGCAGAACCAGACGCAGCGCGCCCGCGCCATCATCCGCTCGCCCGTGTCCGGCGTGGTTCTGGCGCGGCAGGTCGATCCGGGTCAGACGGTCGCCGCCTCCTTCAACACGCCAACCCTGTTCGTCATCGCCGAGGACCTCTCGAAGATGAAGCTTGAAGTGTCGATCGACGAGGCGGATGTCGGCGGCGTCAAGCAAGGCCAGCGCGCCAGCTTCACGGTCGACGCCTTCCCCGGCCGCACCTTCCCCGCGATGATCACGCGGGTAGACATCGGCTCCAATCTCTCAGTCTCGTCGGCAAGCGCCTCGTCCTCGTCGACCAGCAGCAGCTCCACCACGGGGCAGGTCGTCTCCTATGCGGCAGACCTGTCAGTCGCCAACGACAAGCTCGACCTGCGCCCCGGCATGACCGCGACCGCCGACATCGTCACCACCGAGAAGAAGGATGTGCTGCTCGTGCCCAATGCCGCGCTGCGCTTCACGCCGCAGCGGCAGGCGACGAGCGCCTCCGCCGGCGGCATCACCAGTGCGCTGACGCCAAGGCCCGGCCGCCCCGGCCAATCCACCCAGCGCACCGCGACGATGGGCAAGGGCGCTCTGCAGACGGTCTATGTGAAGGACGAGAAGGGCCAGCCCAAGGCAGTCCAGATCACCACCGGCGACACGGACGGCTTCCATACCGAAATGCTCTCGGGCGATCTCCGGGCGGGAATGGAGGTGATCACCAGCCAGCTTGCCAACGGCAGCGCAAGCCAGAGTGGCGCGCGGCAGGGTAACGGCGCTCAGGGCAGCGGCGCCCAGCGCGGCGGGAGCGGCGGCGGTGGCTGAGGAGAGCTTCATCTCGCTGCGCGGCATCACCAAGGTCTATGGCGAGGGCGCGACCGCCTTCCAGGCGCTCAAGGGCGTGGATCTGGACGTGGCGCAGGGCGATTTCGTGGCGGTCATGGGCCCCTCCGGCTCGGGCAAGTCTACGGCGATGAACATCATCGGCTGCCTCGATGTGCCGAGCGCGGGCACCTTCCTGTTCAAGGGCCATCATGTGGAATCGCTCGACCGGGACCAGCGCGCCTTGCTGCGGCGCAAATATCTCGGCTTCGTCTTTCAGGGCTTCAACCTGCTCCCGCGCACGACGGCGCTGGAGAATGTCGAACTGCCCCTGCTCTATCGCGGCGACCCCAAGGCCCAGCGGCACGATATGGCCATGGCCGCGCTGGAGAAGGTGGGGCTCAGCGAATGGTGGGACCATACGCCCGCCGAGCTCTCCGGCGGGCAGCAGCAGCGCGTCGCCATCGCCCGCGCCATCGTCACCAATCCCGACGTGCTGCTGGCCGACGAGCCGACGGGCAATCTCGACAGCGCCCGCTCGGTCGAGATCATGGAACTGCTCGCGGGCCTGAACCGTGACGCCGGCATCACCATCCTCATGGTCACGCACGAGCCGGACATGGCGGCCTTCGCCCACACCATCGTCCACTTCAAGGACGGGATGGTCGATCGGGTGGAACGGGGCAATGGGACCAGGGTAGCCCATTGATGCTCGGCACCACCTTCCTCCTCGCCCTGCGCTCCATCCTGCGGCACAAGCTGCGCTCGTTCCTCACGACGCTCGGCATCATCATCGGCGTCGGCGCCGTGGTGACCATGGTGACGCTGGGCAAGGCGACGACGGCGGCGGTGCAACAGCAGATGGCGGCGCTCGGCACCAATATCCTTCAGGTCCGCCCCGGCCAGGGCTTCGGCCGCGGCGGGGGCGGACCGCGCCCGCCCGACTTCGAACCGGCGGACGTGACCGCAATCCAGCAGCAGGTTGCCGGCGTCACGGCGGTCGCGCCGCAGGCCCAGTCGACCGCCACGGCCATCTACGAAGGCGCGAACTGGTCGACCACGATCAACGGCACCACCTCGGCCTATTTCAAGGTGCAGCCATGGCCGCTCTCCGCTGGGCGGCTGTTCACGCCGGCGGAGGAAAGCGCCGGCAAGGCGGTCTGCATCATCGGCTCGACCGTCGAGAAGAACCTGTTCCGTGGCGGCGAGTCGGTCGGCAAGCGGTTCCGCATCGGCGCAGTGAGCTGCGACGTGATCGGCACCCTCTCGACGCGCGGTCAGGCCGGTTTCGGCGGCGATCAGGACGATGTCGTCATCATGCCGCTCAAGACCGTGCAGCGCCGCTTCACCGGCTCGACCGACATCCGCACCATCCTCGTCGGCGTCGACGAAAGTTTCGCGACCAGTCAGGTGCAGGCCGCGCTGACCGACCTGCTGCGCGACCGCCGCCACATCAGCGGCGGCAAGGAAAATGATTTCAACATTTTCGACACCAAGCAGATCAGCGACACGCTGACCGGCACCACCACGCTGCTCACCCGCATCGTGGCGGCGGTGGCGGGCATCAGCCTCGTCGTGGGCGGCATCGGCATCATGAACATCATGCTGGTCTCCGTCACCGAGCGCACGCGGGAGATCGGCATCCGCCTCGCCATCGGCGCCATCGCGCGCGAGGTGCTGCTGCAGTTCCTCGTCGAGGCCGTGGTGCTCTCCTGCCTTGGCGGCATCATCGGCCTGCTCATCGCTCAGCTGGCGATCGCCATCGCCACGCCGCTCATGCAGGTACCCTGGACGTTCGATCCGCAGATCAACGTCTTCGCCTTCCTGATCTCGGCTTTGATCGGCGTGGTATTCGGCTATTTCCCCGCGCGCCGCGCCGCCGGGCTCAACCCGATCGACGCGCTGCGGCACGAATAGGACCCGGCGAAGGGCTCGTCCGGCCTCTCCCGCGCAACAATGCGGTTCGCTCCCAGCAGCGTCGGCCACTTTGCGCGCCTGTCGGTGCAAGGCTACTCGCAATTCCTGGCGAGGACGATACACCTGTGCTCCGGCTGCCGCCCGTCCGCGCCCTCCCGCGCGGACAGGGCCGTCGCCGGACATGCGAGGGGGGAGGAGCGATGAAGCGCAATGGCGGGGTGCTCTGGGGACGTGTTGCGGCCGCCGCGCTGGCGCTGGCCGCCCTCTCCGCCTGCGGCGAGAAGGCGCCGCCGCCACCGCCCCTGCCCGAAGTGCTGGTCGCCCAGCCGCTCCAGCGCTCCATAGCCGACTGGGAGGATTATGCCGGCCGCTTCGAGGCGGTCGATGCCGTGGACGTGCGCCCGCGTGTCTCCGGGCTGCTCCAGTCCGTGCATTTCAAGGACGGGCAGGCCGTCTCGCGCGGGCAATTGCTGTTCGTCATCGATCCCCGCCCCTTCGCCGCGCGTCTCGCCCAGGCTCGCGCGGGCGTGCAGCGCGCCGAGGCCGTGCTCGCCAACGCGAGCGCGGAATATAAGCGCGCGAGTTCACTCATCGAGAGCGGCTTCATCAGCCAGTCGCTCGCCGATACGCGACAGGCGAGCCAGAAGCAGGCCGCCGCCGAGCTGGCGCAGGCGCGCGCCGCCGCCGATTCCGCCGCGCTGGACCTCTCCTTCACACGCATCACCGCGCCTGTCTCCGGCCGCGCCTCGTTCCGCCGCCTTGCGCCCGGCAATCTCGTCACGGCCGAACAGAGCCTGCTCACCACGATCATGACGCAGGACCCCGTCCGCTTCGTCTTCGATGCGCCCGAGGCGGCGTTCCTCAAGTTCCGCCGCGCACAGGGGGCGAGCGGCGCGGTCCACATCCGGCTTGAGGACGAGAGGGACTATGGATGGACCGGCCAGCTCGAAATGCTCGACAATGCGCTCGATCGCGGATCGGGCACGATCCGGGGTCAGGCGCTGGTGCGCAATCCGACGGGCCTGCTTACTCCCGGCATGTTCGGCCGCATGCGCTGGATGTCCGCCACCGCGACGCCGACTTTGCTCGTCCCGGATGAGTCCATCCTCATCGATCAGACCCGGCCGGTCGTCTATGTGGTGGGCAAGGGCGACCTGATCGAGCAGCGCATCGTGGAGCGCGGCAATCTGGTCGACGGGCTGCGCGTCATCCGCTCGGGGCTCCAGCCCGGCGACCGGGTGATCGTGAGCGGCATGCAGCGCGCGCGGCCGGGCATCAAGGTGGCTGCCAAGCCAGGCAAAATCGCGCAATTCCCCTCCGGCGTCACGCGCGGCAGCGCGCCCGATCTGGGCGGCGCCAAATGAGCGTCGCGGGCGCGCAGATGCGGTTCTCGCACTTCTTCATCGCGCGCCCGATCTTCGCCTGCGCCATCTGCGTGTTCATCACGCTGATCGGCCTCATCAGCTACGGCCGCCTCGCAGTCGACCAATATCCGCAGATCTCGCCCCCGGTCGTCACCGTCACCGCCGTCTATCCCGGTGCCTCGGCGGAGGTGATGGCGGACACCGTCGCCGCCCCGCTGGAGCAGCAGATCAACGGCGTGGACGACACGCTCTATATCGCCTCCACCGCGATCGGCGACGGGCGCGTCACGATCAACATCAGCTTCAAGATCGGTACCGATCCGGACCTCGCGCAGGTGAAGGTGCAGAACCGCGTGCAGACCGCCCTGCCCCAGCTTCCGCAGGAAGTGCAGAATCTGGGCGTGACGGTCCGCAAGGCGCAGAACGACAATCTGATGATCGTCCATATGTATTCGACCTCGCCCACGGTCGATCGGGACTATCTCGCCAACTATGCCTCGCTGAACGTGCGCGAGCGGCTGCTGCGCCTGCCGGGCGTGGGCGACATCGGCGCTTTCGCGGCGCGCGACTATGCCATGCGCATCTGGATCGACCCGGACAAGGCGGCAGCGCGCGGGCTCACCGTGCAGGAAATATTGGCGGCGCTGCGCGGCAACAACATCCAGCT
>JAFKLU010000401.1 GCA_017304105.1 Sphingomonadales bacterium | reverse complement strand
CTACCTCGCCAAGAACATCGTGGCGGCGGGCCTCGCCAAGCGCGTGACCATCCAGCTTGCCTACGCGATCGGCGTCGCCAGGCCGCTCTCGCTCTATGTCGATACGCACGGCACCGGCACGGTGGGCGACGACAGGATCGAGCAGGCCATTGCCGGCATCGAGAAGCTGGGCGGCCTCACCCCGCGCGGCATCCGCACCCATCTCGGCCTCAACAAGCCCATCTACAAGAAGACCGCCGCCTACGGCCACTTCGGCCGCACACCCGAGGGCGACTTCTTCCCATGGGAGCGCACCGACCTCGTCGAGGATCTGAAAGCGGCGCTGGCCTGATCTTCGCGAACATGACCATGAAAGAAGGGCGTGCCTGCGGGCGCGCCCTTTTTGCTGCGCGGATGGACAAGAGACGGCAACGCGCTAAACTTCACCTGAGGGAGGACGGTCATGAAAACGACTATGGCTTGCCTGATGGCGCTGGGTCTTGCCGGCGCAAGCACCGCACAGACGCCGCAGATGACAGCCGCGCAGGCGCGATTGCTCTATGCCGCCGGCGGTTTCCCGATCAGCGCGGACGGCAAAAACCCGACCAACCGCTGTGGCAAGCCGGCCAATCCGCGCATCACCTTCATCGACATGAACAGCGACGGGCGCAAGGAAGCGCTCTTCATCGATGCCGGCCCCTGCTACCAGCCCGACGGCCGCTGGTATGCCGTCGCGACGCAGGGTCCGAACGGGAGCTGGCGCCGAATCCTGGAAGGCCCGGGCACCACCGCGGCGGCAGGCACCATGGCCAATGGCTGGTTCGTGCTGACCGCAACCAGCGGCGGCAAGGCGACGCGGCTGCACTATAACGGCACGGCCTATGTGGAGGCGAAGGCTGCGCCCGCCGCGCCGGCCGCGTCCGTCTCATCCGCCGCCTCGGCCGCTCGCACTCCTGCCGCCAAACCTGCTGATGCCTCCGCGACGCCGGCAGGGACTTCGGCCGGGCCGGCGCGCGATGCCGCAATCTTCCGCGCCGCCGGTTTCGTGCAAAAGCGCGGGCAGTGGGAGAGCGGTTGCAACGATCCCAGCACAGGCTCCTATTATGAGCCGGGAAGGATCGAGGAGCAGCGCGATCTCAATGGCGACGGGCGCCCGGAAGCGCTGATCACCGAGGGCGGAACATATTGCTACGGCATGACGGGCGCGGGCTTCTGGCTGGTCAGCCAGCAGGCCAATGGCAGTTGGAAGCTGCTCACCCAGCAAGTCGGCATCGCCGAATTCCTGAAGACCAAAGGCGCCGAGGGCTTTCCCGACATCTCGATCGGCGCGCCGGGCTTCTGTTTCCAGGTCATCCGCTGGAACGGCCGCACCTATGCCAATCACCGACTGGAATATGAGGGCAAGCCATGCCGGAAATCCGGCTATCCCTGAGCGGCGGCATCAGCCCCGGCTGGCGGTGACCATGTCCTCGATGCGGACGAACTTCTCGCGCGGAGCTCCTGCCCTCGCGCGCTCGATCTCGGCGAGGTCGATATTCTGCCAGTCGCGGAAGGTCACGATGTCAAGGCCGCGCGCCGCGATGAGCGCATCCAGACCCGCGCGGCCCTGCTTGCCGGCCGGCTCGGGCTGATCCCCGGCGATCTCCTCGGCGATCAGAAAGCCGTCAGGCTTGTTAGTGCCGATCGTGCCCGTGGGCCCGCGTCGCGCCCAGCCGACGCAGTAGAGCCCGGCCGCGATGCGCCCATCGATATTGGCGAAGCGGCCGCGATGCTCGTCATAGGGCACGTCCGGGATGGGCGGCGTGCGATAGCCGATGCAGGAGATGATGAGATCGGCGGGCACCTCATGCGTCTCGCCAGTGCCGACAGCCTGGCCGTTCGCGCCCAATTGGGTGCGCTCGACGACAAGGCGCTCCGCCCGCCCCGCGCCCTCCACGCGCACGGACTGGACGAAGAAATCGAAGCGGATGGGAATGGGCTTTTCCGGGGCGGGCTGCGCGAACTCGCGCAGCAGAGCAACGGACTTGCGCTGGCCGGGCTCCAGCACCGCATCGCTTTCCACCGGCGGCAGATCGGCGGGGTCGACATGCGGCGAGGCGCGCTGGAGATGCGCGAGCTCGCCCAGTTCCTTGGGCGTCATGGCGATCTGCTGCGGGCCGCGCCGCCCCAATATGGTGATCGAGCGCGGCTGCGCGCCGCCCAGCCGCTCATAGGCATGGGCGACGATGTCGCTGCCCTCGAACTCGGCCGGGCTTTTTGCGAGCACCCGCGCGCAATCCAGCGCGACATTGCCGTTGCCGATGATCGCGATGTCGCGCCCGTCGATCGGCGGATCGAGATCCGCGAAATCCGGGTGGCCATTATACCAGCCGACGAACGCCGCGCTGCCGATCACGCCCGGCAGGTCGTCTCCCGGCACGCCCAGCGGGCGATCGAGCGGCGCGCCGGTCGCCAGCACGACCGCATCGTAGAGCGCGAGCAGCTCGGGCACGCGGACATCCTGACCGACATTGAGCTTGCCGACGAAGCGCACATTGTCCGTCAGCGCCACCGCCTCATAGCGCCGCGCGACCGCCTTGATCGACTGGTGGTCCGGCGCCACGCCCGAGCGGATGAGGCCGAAGGGCACAGGCAGCCGGTCGATGATGTCGATGCGGACGGCGTCGCCAAACTGCTTCTGGCACGCTTCGGCGGTGTAATAGCCCGCCGGTCCCGATCCGATGATGGCGATATGGCGCATGTCCGGCCTCTCCCACGCTCTCGTGCGCACAGCCTAGCCGGGTGCTCGCCGCGCGCAAGAGCGGAGTTTGCCGAGGTCCCTCCGTTTCGGAGCAAGGGTAACGCTTCGGCAAGGGAAGGGTGGCAAGGACGGATCAATGCGTTTCGCCCGCCCCAAGACCTCGCCGGCGCCCGCCGGGCAGCGCCGCCTGCGCGCCACGCTCGGGAGGGCCGTGCCGCTGCTGAGTGTTGCCAGTGGTCTGGCGGGGGTGAGCGCGCTGGCCATCGCCATGCCGTCCGGCGCCCTGTTCCTCCCGACGCTGGCCTTCGGCGGGACGGTTGCGGCCGCCCTGCTGGTGGACCGGCGCATCGGCCGCCGCCGCGCCCTTCCCTCGCACGGTGCCGGACTTACGGACGAGCAGGCCCGCGCCTTCCTCGTCGACCTGGAGGAGACCGGGCGCAACTGGTTCTGGGAGACTGACCGGCTCGGCCGCATCGCCTATATTTCGCAGACGCTGGCGGGCCAGCTCGGCCTCGCCTCCAGGACGCTGATCGGCCGGCCCTTCGTCGAGCTGCTCGCGCAGAGCGAACCCGGCACGGCCGATGAGGGGCGCCATACGCTCAGCTTCCATTTCGCCGCACGCAGCGCCTTCAGCGAGATCGCGGTTCAGGCGGCGGCCCCCGGAGAGGAGCGCTGGTGGTCCATCTCCGGCCAGCCGATGGTGACGCCGCTGGGCCAGTTCCTCGGCTTCCGGGGAAGCGGCGCGGACCTCACCGAGATTCGCCGCTCGCATGCCGAGATCACCCGCCTCGCGCAGTTTGATTCGCTGACCGGGCTCGCCAATCGCGCCCAGATGCTCGCCACGCTGGAGCAGGCGCTGGCCGGGCAGCGCGGCGCGCCCGGCGACTGCGCGCTGTTCCTGCTCGATCTCGATCGCTTCAAGGAAGTGAACGACACGATGGGCCACCCGGCCGGCGACGCGCTGCTGCGTCAGGTCGCGCAGCGGCTGCTGCGGCTGGTCGGCAGCACCGGCAAGGTCGGGCGCCTGGGCGGCGACGAGTTCCAGATCGTGCTGCCCGGCCCGCGCGAGCCGGGCGCGCTGGCGGCTCTGGCGGGCGCGATCATCGAGCGCATCTCGCAGCCTTATTCGATCGACGGCAGCCAGGTGGTCATCGGCGTCTCGATCGGCATCGCGATCGCCCCTCAGGACGGCGCGAACAGCGAGACGCTGATCCGCAATGCCGACCTCGCCCTCTACGCCGCCAAGGGCGACGGGCGGGGCGTGTTCCGCTCCTATGCGCCCGCCATGCACGCGGAGGCGGAGGACCGCCGCCAGCTGGAAGCAGACCTGCGCGAGACCATCGGTAAGGGGGGGCTGCACCTCGAATATCAGCCGGTGGTCTGCGCGACCACCGAGCGGATCACCGGCTTCGAATCCCTCGTGCGCTGGCATCATCCCGCGCGCGGACCGATCTCGCCTGCCATCTTCGTGCCGATCGCGGAGGAAGCGGGCCTGATCGGCGCGATCGGCGAATGGGTGCTACGCACCGCCTGCCGGGATGCGGTCGCATGGCCGGAGGATATCCGCGTCGCGGTCAACGTCTCGCCCGTCCAGTTCGCCAATCCGGGCCTGCCCGCGCTGGTGATGAGCGCCCTGGCCAATGCCGGCCTGTCGGCGACGCGGCTGGAACTGGAGATTACCGAGAACGTGTTCCTCGCCGGAGGGGCCGATACGGACGGCATGTTCGCCGCGCTCAAGTCCATCGGCGCGCGCCTGGTGCTCGACGATTTCGGCACCGGCTATTCTGCGCTCGGCTATCTGAAGACCGCGCCATTTGACAAGATCAAGATCGACCAGAGCTTCGTGCGCGGGGCGGCGATCAACGGCAGCCGCAACGCGGCGATCGTCAAGTCGATCGTGAGCCTCGCCGAGGCGCTGGGCATGGACACGACGGCGGAGGGGGCCGAGACGCTGGAGGAGCTGGCGCTGATCCGATCACTCGGCTGCAGCCATGTGCAGGGCTATGTCTATGGCCGCCCGGCCGACAAGGCGCAAACGATCGCGCTGCTGGAGGATGGCGCCGGACGGGCTGCGGCGGTGCCCCCCAGGGCCGACCGCGAACCGCGCGAGATTCTGCTGCGCGCTGTCATCCTCAACCATGCCGGCAATGACTATCCCGCCCACATCCGCAACCTCTCGCGGCACGGCGCGATGATCGAGGGGCTGATTGAGGTGCCGCCGGGTACGACCTTCCGCATCGATCTGGGCGCCGACCAGATCGTGAGCGGCATGTGCCGCTGGTCGCACGGGGACCGCATGGGAGTGGAGTTCGAGCGCGCCGTCGAAACCGAGCACCTGCGCAGGTTCATGGAGCGCGAGGCCCGGGAGGCCGGGCAAACATCGGCCGCCGTCCTGCATGAGGAACTGAGGCGGGTGAGCTAGGTCGCGGGGCGCGGGCGGCTCGACAGCAGCCGACCGGCCCGATAAGGCTCCTGCCCGTGAGCATGCTGGAGATCATCGCCGTCGTCTTGGGATTGGCGAACATCATCCTCCTCGTCCGCCGCAGCCTCTGGAACTATCCGTTCGGCATCGCGATGGTCTCGCTCTACGCCTTCATCTTCTTCGAACAGAAGCTCTACAGCGATGCGCTGCTGCAGATCTTCTTCCTCGCGCTCAACATCTATGGCTGGCTCAACTGGAGCCGCACGCGCACGCAGGCCGGGGTACCGGTTCGCTGGCTGGGGCCGCGCGGCTTCCTGATCTGGGCCGGCGCCGGAATCGCGGCGAGCCTCGCCTGGGGGCTCCTCATGCACAGGCAGACCGATGCCGCCGCGCCCTTCTGGGACGCGAGCGTCGCCATGCTGAGCGTGCTCGCGCAGCTGCTGCTGGCCCGGCGCTATATCGACAACTGGGTCTGGTGGATCATCGTCGATTGCCTCGCCATACCGCTCTACTGGAGCAAGGGCCTGCACCTGACGGCCGGGCTCTATGCGATCTTCCTGGCGCTCTCGACGGCGGGGCTCATCGAATGGGTCCGCGCCCGGCGATCGCTGGCGGCGGGCGCATGAGCTTGCCGAGCGTGGTCCTCCACGGGCCGGAAAGCACCGGCAAGTCGACGCTCGCCGAGCGGCTGGCGGCGCATTACCGCACCGTCTGGCTGCCCGAATATGGTCGCACTTATTGCGAGGAGCACGGCACCGACCTGACGCCGGCCGATCTGATCGCGATCATGGAAGGGCACGTCGCGGCGCGGAGGGTAATGGAACCGCAGGCGCGCGGATTGCTGATCCAGGATACCGATCCGGTGATGACGGCGGCCTGGAGCATGATGCTGTTCGGCCACCGCATCGCCGCGCTCGATGCGTTCATGGAGGTGGGCCAGCTCTATCTGCTGATGGACATCGACCTGCCCTGGGTGGGGGACGATGTGCGCATGTTCCCGCAGCGGGCGGAGCAGCAGCGCTTCTTCGCGCTGTGCCGCGATGAGCTGGAGCGGCGCGCGCTCCCTTATTTGCTGATCTCGGGCGATGGCGAGCAGCGCTTCGCACGCGCCCTGAGCGCGATCGAGCAAGCGGGGCTGGCGCCCGGCTGACGGCGATTCATGTCCGACCGACCGCGCAAATCCGCCCCGTCATTCCCACGAACGCGGGAATCCAGATTCGACGTTCAATCAATACGATAGCGAAGAACTGGATTCCCGCGAACGCGGGAATGACGAAGAAATCATCGCCGATCGCTTGCGCTGATCTCGTGAAGACGTTGCCAGCAGCGCACTAAAAAGGGCGGACCGCAGCCCGCCCTTCGCTTCGATGCCTGTCGAGCCCGCTCAGTTCGCGCGCGGTGCCGCCGCCGAAGCATTCTCGGGCAGACCGCCGAGCTCACCCACCAGCTTGGTATAGGCATCCAGATAGGCAAGCACGATCACCTGCCCGATATCGGTGTTCTGATAGCCGCCGCCGGCCGCACCGGCAAAGCCGCCCCACCAGCCCGCGCCGGCGCCGGCACCGAAGCTGAGGTCCGACTTGCGGGCATAGCCCTCGGTCAGCGCCTCTTCCTCGGTCGTGCGCGCATTGACGATGGAGAGCGTGACGTTCGCCTCGCTCTTCTTGATGTTGATGCCGCCCGCGATCGCGCCGAACGTGCCGCCCATGAAGCCGCCGAGCAGGCCGCCAATGCGGTTGCCGCCGCTGTTCTTGTTGGTCGTCACGATGTTCGGCTCGATGAAATAGTCGGCGGCACGAACCTGCCCGCGACCGAGATTCGAGCCGGCCTGCAGCTCGCCCTGATCGGCCATGGCGCGCTCCATCGCGCGGCTCTGCATCGAGCGGCCGCGATTGACGAGCGTGAAGCAGCCGGACTGCTGGACGAAGATGCGGATGATCGCTTCCGGGCTGCCGAGATTGAGCTCGCGCCACCACTGATTTTCCGGCTCGACAATCGCGATCGCACCCAGCTTCTTCGTGCACTTGGGAATCTCACGCGTGCCCTTGGTCTGATCCTGACGCCCCGAAGAACCCTTCTTGTTGTCCACCGCGAGCGCCGGCTGGCTTACCACCGCCAGCGCGGTCGCGCCGAGCATGACCTTCATCAAACCCTTCATTTCTTACCTCACCCACCAATTCGGAGCCGATGCGGCTCACCCCAAACAAGACGGACTGTATACCAGAACGCGCCGCGCACCAAAGGCGCAACGCGCCGCGCAGTGTCATAAAGTGACACGAATCGCCCGTCCCGTCTTGGACGGAATGGACTCCCGTCCGCCTTGACCGCACGGGCCTTTGCCGAATTGCCGCAGGCTGCTATCGGGCCCGCATGACTGACCTTGCCCACATCCGTAACTTCTCGATCATCGCGCATATCGACCATGGCAAGTCGACGCTCGCCGACAGGCTCATCCAGCGCACCGGCGGCCTCACCGAGCGCGAGATGACCAGCCAGGTGCTCGATAACATGGACATCGAGAAGGAGCGCGGGATCACCATCAAGGCGCAGACCGTGCGGCTCGATTACAAGGCGAAAAACGGCGAGACCTATGAGCTCAACCTCATGGACACGCCGGGCCATGTCGACTTCGCCTATGAGGTGAGCCGCAGCCTCGCGGCCTGCGAGGGCGCGTTGCTGGTGGTGGACGCAGCGCAGGGCGTGGAGGCGCAGACGCTCGCCAATGTCTACCAGTCCATCGAGCACGACCATGAGATCGTGCCCGTCATCAACAAGATCGACCTGCCCGCCGCTGAGCCGGACAAGGTGAAGGCCGAGATCGAGGACGTGATCGGCCTCGACGCGAGCGATGCGGTGCTGGCCAGCGCCAAGAGCGGCATCGGCATCGACGAGGTGCTGGAGGCCATCGTCGCGCGCATCCCCCCGCCGCAGGGCGACCGGGACAAGCCGCTCGAAGCGATGCTCGTGGACTCCTGGTACGACCCCTATCTGGGCGTGGTCATTCTGGTGCGCGTGATCAACGGCGTGCTGAAGAAGGGCCAGCAGATCAAGTTCATGATCGGCGGCACCGAGCATCTGGTCGACCGCGTGGGCTGCATGCGGCCCAAGATCGAACAGCTCGCGGAGCTGGGGCCTGGCGAAATCGGGTTCATCACCGCGCAGATCAAGGAAATCGCGCAGACCCGCGTGGGTGACACGATCACGACCGTGAAGAACGGCGCCGAAAAGCCCCTGCCCGGCTTCAAGGAAGTGCAGCCGGTGGTGTTCTGCGGCCTCTTCCCGGTCGACGCGAACGACTTCGAGAAGCTGCGCGAATCCATCCACAAGCTGCGCCTCAACGACGCGAGCTTCAGCTTCGAGATGGAGACCAGCGCGGCGCTCGGCTTCGGCTTC
>JAFKLU010000400.1 GCA_017304105.1 Sphingomonadales bacterium | reverse complement strand
GGGCGAGAGCGTGAAGCCGACGAGATAGTCCAGCGCGCGGCGCGCCCGATAGGCGTCGATCAGATCGGTATCCAGCTCGCGCGGATGCTTCATCGCCTCGGTGATCGTGGCCTTGGTGATCGCGTTGAACGTCACCCGCTCGACCGCCTTGGGCAGCGCCTTCTTGGCGCGCAGCACTTCCTGCACATGCCAGCTGATCGCCTCTCCCTCGCGATCAGGGTCAGTCGCGAGGATCAGGCGGTCGGCCTTCTTGGCCTCATCGGTGATGGCCTTGAGCTGCTTGGCCTTGTCGCCATAATTCTCCCAGGCCATCGCGAACCCCTCATCGGGGTTCACCGAGCCATCCTTGGCGGGCAAGTCACGGACATGGCCGTAGGAAGCAAGGACGCGATAGTCCCCGCCGAGATATTTTTCGATGGTCTTCGCCTTGGCCGGCGATTCGACGATAACGAGCTGCATGGGGCTCCAATTTTATGGCTCTACGCGTACGCGCGAGTCTGGGAAGGTACGCGGCGCCTCGTCAAGGGCCGTAATGATCGATCCTTGCAAAGACGTTGCGGCTCAACCGAGGCTCACCCGCCCGCCGGCATGGCGCTGCAGATGCCCGGCAATCTCCAGTTCCAGCAACGCGGTCTGCACCAGTGCCGGCACGAGGCCCGACTGGCGCACCAGTTCATCAACCGAGACGGGGCTGAGGCTGAGCAGCCCCTTCACCGCCCGTCGCTCCGTCTCGCCCACATCGGCCGGTGGCTCACCGGCATAGCCCCGGACAGGCATGCGCAGCAGCCGCTGGTCAATCGCGGAGATGGTCTCGATCACGTCCGCCGCATTCTGCACGAGGATGGCGCCGTCGCGGATCAGCGTGTTGCAGCCTTGCGCGCGCGGATCTGCCGGGAAGCCGGGCACAGCCATCACGTCGCGCCCCTCCTCCCCGGCAAGCCGCGCGGTCAGCAGCGAGCCCGAACGGGGCGCCGCCTCCACGACCACCGTGCCGAGGCTCGCCCAGGCGATGATGCGGTTGCGCGCCGGAAAATGCCGGGCGAGCGGCTCGGCACCGGGCGGCAACTCGGTGAGCAGCAGCCCCTCGCTGGCGATGCGCTCCTGCAGGTCGGCATTTTCGGGCGGAAAGGCGACATCGATCCCCGCGCCGATCACCGCCACCGTCGCCCGGATGCCCGCGCCCAGATGCGCAGCCGTGTCGATGCCGCGCGCCAGCCCCGAGACGACCACCAGATCCGCCGCCGCCAGCCCGTGCGC
Source organism: Sphingomonadales bacterium (assembly GCA_017304105.1). Classification (GTDB taxonomy): domain Bacteria; phylum Pseudomonadota; class Alphaproteobacteria; order Sphingomonadales; family Sphingomonadaceae; genus Sphingobium. The sequence continues at coordinate 15,040 of JAFKLU010000400.1, read as the reverse complement.
CAGCTCCCGCGCGAAGCGCACCGCAGCGGCCGATGCGTTGCGCGCGCCGACGATCGCCACACATCGCCGCGTCAGCAGCCGCAGGTCGCCCCGCGCGATGAGGGCCGGCGGCGCATTGTCCGCCTGCGCCAGCAGGGGCGGATAGTCGGCATCGCCGAGGAAAACATGGCGCGCGCCCAACCGCTCGACGCGCTCGGCCTCCGCCAGAACCGCGCTCTTCTCGGCCGGTCGAAAACCCTGCTTCCCGCCGCGCGCGGCCAGTTCGGGCAGTGCCTCCAGCGCCCGGCTCGCGCTGCCGAAGCGCACGATGAGCTGGCGAAAGGCGACCGGCCCCACATTGCGGGTGCGGATCAGCCGGAGCGTGTCGAGCCGGTCGGCCGAGAGGATGCTCATGCCTTGCCGGACGATCCGACGCGGGGTTCCTCGCCGCGCAGCAGCCGGGCGATGTTGGGACGATGGCGCCAGAGCACCACCAGCGCCATGGCCGCGAAGGCGGGCACGAGATCATGGAGGCCGAGCGCCCAGGCGGTGATCGGCGCGCTGATCGCCGCGCTCATGCCGCCAAGCGAGCTGATCCGCGAGATCGCCACGGCGCTCAGCCACACAATGGCGAAGACGAGGACGACGATCCAGCTCAGCGCCAGGCTGACGCCCAGCATTGTCGCAACGCCCTTGCCCCCCTTGAAGCGCAGCCAGATGGGATAACAATGGCCAAGGAACGCCATGGCGCCGCACAGCGCCGGGCCATGCTCGGGCATCAGCAGCCCGCCGATCCAGACCGCCAGCGCGCCCTTGCCGCCGTCCAGCAGCACTGTCGCCGCCGCCAGCCCCTTGCGGCCGGTGCGCAGCACGTTGGTCGCACCGATGCTGCCCGATCCGATGGCGCGCAGATCGCCCGCGCCGGTGAGCCGGGTCAGCACGAGGCCGAATGGGATCGAACCCAGAATATAGCCGATGACCGCCAGCAGCGCCGGCATCTGCCATGTCACGAAACAAGCCCTCCCCGCCAAGTCACCCTGCCGATGCGCGCTCCGAGCGGGCGCGTCAACCGCCAGCTGAGCCGATCCGGTGCGCAATAGGGGGATTGTCATCGTTCTGACGCAGAGTCACACCATGAGCATGCCCGGCAAATCAAAGATGAAGACGATCGCGATCTACAGCCTCAAGGGCGGCGTGGGAAAATCCACATTCGCGGTCAACCTCGCATGGGCGTCGGCCACGCTCTCGGCGCGGCGCACCTTGCTCTGGGATCTCGATCCGCAGGGCGCCTCCACCTATCTGCTGGCACCCGAGGCTGAGGCGCGCGATTCCGCCCGCGCCGTCTTCTCGCGCGATGTCGATCCGCGCGAGCTGGCCCGGCCGACAACGATCCCCAATCTCGATCTGCTCGCCGCCGATACCTCGCTTTACGGGCTGGAGCGGCTGCTGTTCGAGCTCAGCAAGAAGAAGCGCCTCTCCAAGCTGCTCGACAATCTCGAAAAGAGTTACGACCGCGTGCTGCTGGATTGCCCGCCCGGCCTGACGGAGACCGCCGAGCAGGTGCTCCATGCGGCGGATATACTGATCGTGCCGGTCGTTCCCTCGCCGCTCGCGCGCAAGTCGCTGGACGATCTCGTTTCCACGCTGGTCCAGCGCGGCGGCAAGCATCCGCCGATCCTGCCGGTCTTCTCGATGGTCGACCGCCGCCGCAAGCTCCATGCCGCCGCGCTGGAGGCTTATCCCGACTGGCCGGTGGTCGGCTATGCGAGCCTGGTCGAGCAGATGGGCGTCAAGCGCCTTCCGGTGGGCGCCTTCGCGAGCCAGAGCACGGCCGCGGCCCAATTCGCAGCGATCTGGTCCGCGATCGAGCGCCGGCTGGCGCAGGACTGAGCGCTCAGGCGACCTGGCTGCTCTGATCGCCGAACAGCGCGCGCGCATCCGCCGCCGGCATGGGCCGGCCGAAATAATAGCCCTGAATCTTTGTGCAGCCGAGCGCACGGATCATGTCATACTCGGCTTCCGTCTCCACGCCCTCTGCCGTGGTCTCCATGTCCAGGCTCTGCGCCATGGCGACGACGGCGTGGATGATCGCGAGGCTCTCGCGCTGACTGCGCGCGGCGCCCGCCACGAAGCTGCGGTCGATCTTGATCGTGCTGAATCGGCTGCGCGAGAGATAGCCGAGCGAGGAATAGCCAGTCCCGAAGTCGTCCAGCGACAGGGAGACACCGAGCTTCATCAGCCTGTCGAGCAGCTGGGTGGCGCCGGTTTCCTCGCGCATGAACACGCTCTCGGTGACTTCCAGCTCCAGCCGCTGCGCCGGCAGGCCGGAATGGGCAAGCGCCGAGACGACCGCGTCCAGAAACTCGCCGTCATAGAGCTGCTCGGCCGAGACATTGACCGAGACGCGCACCGATTCCGGCCAGTGGACCGCCTCGCGGCAGGCCGTGCGCAGCACCCAGTTGCCGATCGGCGCGATCAGCCGCGCTTCTTCCGCAACGGGGATGAACTTGGACGGCGGGATCACGCCCAGCTCCGGATGCGTCCAGCGCACCAGCGCCTCGAAGCCCCGAACCTCGCCGGTGCGCGCATTGACGATCGGCTGATACAGGAGATGCAGCTCGTCCCTCACGAGCGCGTCGCGCAGGGCGATCTCCAGCTTGCGCCGCTCCTCGGCATCGGCATGCATGGAGGGAAGATAGCGCAGATGCTTGCCCCGCCCCGCTTCCTTCGCGCGATACATGGCGAGATCAGCGCTGCGGATCAGTGTTTCGGCGTCTCCGCCATCATATGGCGCCATGGCCGAGCCGACGCTCGCCCCGATGAACAGCGTGTGATCGTCCACCTCATAGGGCCTGGACACCGACTCGATAATCGCCATGGCGAGCCGGTCGACATAGAGCTGCTCGGGCACGTCCTTGACGACCACGGCGAACTCGTCGCCGCCCAGCCGTCCGCAAATCTCGTTCTCCGTGCAGACCTTGCGGATGCGCTGCGCCACTTGCGCCAGCAGCTGGTCGCCCACCAGATGGCCAAGCGTATCGTTCACCGACTTGAAGCGGTCGAGATCGATCATGAGGAAGCTGCAACGCATGTTCCAGCGCCCGACAGTCTCGATCGCCTCAGCCAGTTCCTCGGCGAGGTGCAGGCGGTTCGGCAGGTTGGTGAGCATGTCGTAGCGGGCCATCTGCGCGATACGCTCAGCCGACACCTTCTGCACCGTGATGTCCGAACAGACGCCGCGGAAGCCTAGAAACACGCCCTTCTCGTCGAAGCGCGGCGACGCGGAGACTTCCCACCAGCGCTGTTCGCCCTTGACGATCACCGGCATGACCAGATCGGAGAACGGCAGGCGCTGCTTAATCTTTTCCGCCAGCACATGCAGCGCGGGATCGAACTTGCCATCCTCCCACGCCGGCCCTGCCAGCACCTCCAGGATCGACCGCCCTTCCAGCTCATCGCTGCGCGCGCCGAGCATGCGTGCGAAGGACGGCGGCACGCCTGTGAGACGGCGCGCCGTATCGATCTGCCACAGCGAATCCGCCGCATCGACATCGTGCTCCTTGAGCAGCAGGCTCACGACTTCGCGCTTCTCGGCCAGCATCTTGCTGGTGGTGAGCTGGACGCCGAAAAGGTACGCCTGGCGCAGCACCGCGCCGATGAGCAGAATCGAATAAGTCGTGACGACCGATGCGAGCAACGGATCGGCATGTTTCAGCATCATCCACACCGCGCCGCCGCCCGTCGTCACGATGAAGCCCGTCGCGGACAGTGGCGTCGACTGATAGGCGATCGTCACCGAAGCCATCAGGCAGCAGGCGATCGTCCACAGCGTCACGATTTCGGCCGGGTGTGCGCCATCGGCCAGGGCGACCATCGCACCGGCCCATGTGAGCCCCTGCAGGGACGCGACAAGCCCGTGCGCGCGCAGGTTCCAGCGCGTGACCATCGCATAATCGGCAGCGACGTTGGCGCGGCGCATCCGGATGGACGGCACGTACACGGCGAGCATCAGCACCGTCCACAGGCCGAGCTGCCAGCACGGCACACGCGCGTAGAACCGCACATTCGCCAGCATGATCGAGATCGCGGCCAGCGTGACGCACAGGCCGAGCATGCGGTCGGCGATGCGAAGCTGGCTGCCGTAGACAAATTCCGCATGGTCGGCCGGCAACCGCCGCAGACCATTCAGGACCGCAAGCGGCAGCCTCTCAGGCAGTGGAGTCTGAAGCGGACCACGGTTTGTCACCCTTCGCTGATAGAACAAACGAGGTTATCAACCGGTAAGCGGAGGGAAAACTTCCTGTGGATTAGTCGCCGCGCCTGAACTTCTTCGCCCGCAAACGCAGAAGTTCAGGTGTTCAAATACTATGCGGCGATGTCGTAGGGCACGATCTCGCCCTCCAGATAGAGCTTGCGCGCCTTGGAGCGGCTCAGCTTGCCCGAGCTGGTGCGCGGCAGGGAACGCGGCGGCACAAGCTCCACCACGCAGTTCATGCCCGTGATGGAGCGAACGCGCTCGCGAATATCGTCGCGCAGCTTGGCACGCCCTTCCGTGTCCGAGACGCGGCAATGGACGAGCACCGCAGGCGCTTCCTCGCCGCCCGGCGTGGTGATCGAGAAGGCGGCAATGTCGCCCTGCTTGAAGCCGGGCAGCTGCTCCACCGCCCACTCAATATCCTGCGGCCAGTGGTTCTTGCCGTTGATGATGATCATGTCCTTGGCGCGGCCGACGATGTAGAGATAGCCGTCCGACAGATAGCCCATGTCGCCCGTGTCGAGCCAACCGTCGATCATGCAGGCCTCGGTCGCCTCGGGATCGCGGAAATAGCCGCTCATGAGGCTGGGGCCGGTGGTCCACACCTTGCCGATCGTCCGGTCAGGCACCAGCGCGCCGAAATCGTCGCGAATCTCGACGATCATGCCCATCACCGGCTTGCCGCAATTGACGATGGCGCGGTAGCGCTGCGGCCGGTCCTGCGGCGCGTCGCCGCCGGAAAGCTCGGTCTCCTCGACCAATTCGACGACGATCCCCTCGCCCGGCGGCATGATCGTCACCGCGAGCGTCGTCTCGGCCAGGCCATAGCTCGGCAGGAAGGCCTTGGGGCTGAAGCCCGCCTCGGCGAAGGCGTCGACGAACTGCTGCATCACATCAGGGCGGATCATGTCGGCGCCATTGCCGGCGAGGCGCCAGCGCGACAGGTCGAAACGCTCCGAGGCGCGGGTCTGGCTCGACATGCGGCGGGCGCAGATGTCGTAGCCAAAGGTCGGCGAATAGCTGATTGCCGTGCCCTGATGGCGCGAGATCATGTCCAGCCAGGCGAGCGGCCGGCGCGCGAAATCCTCGGTTTTCAGATAGTCGACCGACACCTGGTTGGCGACCGGCGAGAGGAAGCAGCCGACCAGTCCCATGTCGTGATACCAGGGTAGCCAGCTGATGCAGCGGTCGCTCTGGATGAGTTGCATGGCATGGCTGTGCGCCGCCAGATTGCTGAGCAGCGCCTTGTGCGTCACGGCGACGCCATGCGGGAAGCGGGTCGAGCCGCTCGAATATTGCAGATAGCAGATCTCGTCCGGCGAGGCTTCCGGCAACGGTGCCGGAACGACGTCCGCCGCGAGAAAATCCGAGAAGCTCATCGGCGCCACGTCGCGGCGGCGCGCCGCCTCACCGGCCATCTCCGCCAGCTCGGCGGGGAACAGGAACAGCATCGGGTCGCAGCTCGAAAGCTGGACGACGAGCTGGTCGATATAGCTTTCCTTGCCGCCGAAGCTGGTCGGCAGCGGCAGCGGCACCGGCCAGGCGCCCGCATAGACGATGCCGAAGAAAATCTGCGCGAACTCCGGCCCGGTCTCCGCCACGAGGGCGATGCGATCCTGCGGCTTCACGCCGCGCGCGATCAGCCGATGCGCACAGGCGAGCGCATCCGCGCGCATCTCGGAGAACGGGTAAGGCCGGGCAAGATTGCCGCGAGCATCATGAAAATCGAGCCCGCGTACGCCCTTCGCGGCATAGTCGAGCGCCTCTCCCAAAGTCCCGAAATCCGCAAAACGTCGCGCAAGCCGATCTTCCGTCGGTGTTGGCTGCATCAAGTGACCCTTCTTTTCGCCTCTTTTACGAAATCCGAGCTATTGGCGGTTCGTCGGCGTATCCATGCGCTTGTCCGGCCGAAGCTCCGCTCCATGCTCGAACCCGGCTTTATTGCGCTAACCGGGCGTGACGCCTTAAAGACGGGGACTATGGCACAAAAAAGGCGCACCGGTCCGGCAGTCCAAAAAACCGCGGCCAGGCCGCTCGATCGGGAGGCGCTGGACATGCTCGCCATCGGCTATGTGGGCCGCTTCGCGACCAGCCGCAGCAAGCTCATCGCCTATCTGGCCCGGAAGCTCCGCGAACGCGGCTGGGCGGAGGAAGGCCAGCCGCCCGTCGAGACCGTCGCCGACCGCCTGGTGGAGCTGCGCTATGTCGACGATGAAGCTTACGCCGCGATGAAATCGGGCGCCATGCAGCGGCGCGGCCTCGGGCGCCGCTCTCACAGGACGCCGCGCCGGACGCAGCCGAGCGCTGGGAAGCCGCCCACCGCCTTGCGCGGCGCAAGCGCGTCGGCCCGTTCGCGGCGCAGGCGCCGGATCGGCCGACGCGGGAAAAACAGCTCGCCGCCTTCCTGCGCGCGGGGCACGATCTTGACGTCGCGCGCCTGTGGGTCGATGCCGCGCCCGGAGAAATGCCGGCCGGGCCGGACAGCAAGGAGTGATGATCCCGATGGGTTCCCGGACGAGGCTGCTTGGCCTCAGCCTGCTGCTCGGCATCGCGGCCTGCCAGGGCGAAACCCCGCCGACCGGTGGCAACGCGGCGGCGCCGAGCGCGGAAGCAGCGCCCGGCCAGGTCGAGCTGCGCATCCTCGCCGCCTCGGGCACGACTCATCGTTTCACGGTCGAGCTGGCCGTGGACAGCGCGGAGCAGCAGAAGGGACTGATGGCGCGGCAGACGATGGCGGACGATCACGGCATGATCTTCCCCTTCCTCTATCCGGAAACGGCCTCCTTCTGGATGAAGGACACGCCCATGCCGCTCGACCTGCTGTTCATCCGCCCGGATGGCACGATCGCCGCGATCCTCGAAGGCAAGCCCAATGATCTGCGTCCGATCTCGGCGGGAGAGCCGGTGTCGGCGGTATTGGAGATCAAACGGGGCCGCGCGCAAGCGCTCGGCATCAGCACCGGCGACCGAGTGCAATGGGGCGATTGCGCCGCGCCCGAACCCGCCGCCAATGCCTGGCGCGCCGACCGCTTCTGCCCGCCGCTGCCGCAATGAGGGGGCCAGCGCCATTTCGGCGGTTGCCAATCCCCCGCCGGAGCGGCTAAGCGCTGCCCCCATGGGCATCGTCAAGAACATCTTCACCTGGTGGGAAGGCTCGACCTTCGGCACATGGCTGAACACCGCGCGCAACGGTACGCGGGTCGGCGAGGATCACCAGGGCAATGTCTATTATGAAGGCGGCACGGACCCCAACGGCCTCACGCGCCGCTGGGTGATCTACAAGGGCGTCAACGATTCGAGCCGCGTGCCCGCCGAATGGCACGGCTGGCTGCATCACAGCATCGATGGCCCGCCCGAGAGCAACCTCCCTCCGCCGCGCATCTGGGAAGTGGAATTCACGCCCAACCAGACCGGCACGCCCAATGCCTATCGCCCCTCCGGCGCCATCGAGGCCGGCGGCAAGCGCCAGATGGCCACGGGCGATTACGAAGCGTGGACGCCCGACGCGTGAGTCGCGTCCGGTCCGCCGCGCCGGGCCGGTGGTTGATCCCGCTCGGTCTCACAGCGATTCTGGCGGCCTGTGGTGGCCCCAAGGGCGCGCAGAACACGAGCAACGCGACGGAAGAGCGCACGCAGGACCAGCGCCCGGTGCGCAGTGACCTGAGCCTGCTCGGCACCCCGATGGCGCAGCGCGTCGCGCAGATCGGCCTGCTCAACAAGCGCAATGGCCTTACCCGCACCCTCACGCTGAAGCCCGGCGAGGCGCTGCGCGTCGGCAATGCGGTCGTGCGCCTGCGCGCCTGCGAGGCGACCGCGCCCTGGGAGATGGAGCGCGAAACCGGCGCCTTCGTGCAGCTGGACGTGCTGGAGACGCGGGACGACAAGTGGCACCGCGTCTTCTCCGGCTGGCTGTTCAAGGACCGGCCGGAGCGCAATGTCGTCAGCCATCCGATCTATGACGTGTGGGTGATGAGCTGCGCGATGAGCTGGCCCGAGACCGGCCCGGAGACGGTGCGCGCGTCCGAACCCGGCAGGCGTAGCGCGGCCCCCGCCGCATCCAACGAATCGAGCGCGGAGAATTCGCCCGAAAGCGCCTCCCCTTCCCCGTCGGCGAGCGCATCGCCGAGCATCGAGGAATAAGCCTCGGCGCTCACCTCGACCGCGCCCAGAGAGGCGAGATGCGAGGTCATGAACTGACAATCGAGCAAGCTGTAACCGCCGACGATGAGCCGCGCCACGAGCCAGGCCATGCCGACCTTAGACGCATCGGTCGCGCGGCTGAACATGCTCTCGCCGAAGAAGGCCCGGCCAAGCGCCAGGCCATAAAGCCCGCCCACCAGCCGCCGCTCGGAGCCCTTGCCCTGCCAGACCTCGATGCTGTGCGCGAGGCGCCGCTGGTGGAGGCGGACGAAGGCTTCCTCGATATCGTGATTGATCCAGGTCGTCGGCCGGTCGTCCGCGCTCTGGGCGCAGAGCGCGATCACTTGCTCGAATGCCTGGTCCGCCGTCACCTCGAACCGGTCGGAGCGAAGCGTCTTGCGCAGCGATTTCGAGAGATGAAACCCATTGAGGGGAAGGATCGCGCGCTGCTCCGGCTCCACCCAGAACACCGAGCGCGCCTTGCGATCGTCGGCCATGGGAAACAGGCCCACGGCATAAGCGCGCAACAGGATCGGCAGGTCGATGGCCATTCCGATCGCTCATAGCATCGCCCCGGCGGCGCGCGAAAGGCTGGATATGAGGCGAGCGAGGCCTTAGCGACATGTTCAGGGTACAAGGACCAAAAAAGGAGAGAGACGTGGCGACTTATGTTCTGGTGCATGGCGCGTGGGGCGGAAGCTGGGGCTATGGCAATCTCGCGCGGGAGCTGCGCGCGGCGGGCCATGAGGTGCACATCCCCTCGCTCACCGGCCTGGGCGAGCGGGCACATCTCGCGCATGGCGGGATTACGCTCACCGATCATATCAACGACGTGATCGGCCTCATCGACTGCGAGGGCCTCTCGGACATCATCCTGGTCGGCCACAGCTATGGCGGCATGGTCATCACCGGCGTCTCGGCCCAGCGCGGCAAGAACATCCGCTCGCTCGTCTATCTCGACGCCTTCCTGCCGCAGGACGGGCAGACGCTGTGGGACACGGTGGATGACCAGACCCGCGCCATGTACATCGAGAATCAGAAGGGAACGCCCGGCCTCGTCCAGCCGATCTTCCCGATACCCGAAGGCCGCGCCGGCCGCGTCTCGGGCCATCCGCTGCTTACTCTGCTCGAACCGGTGAAGCTGGGTGGCGAGGAAGGCGCGATCGGGCGGCGCGTCTATGTCTTCGCGAGTGCGAGTCCCGTAGGCTCCTTCGCCCAGTTCCGCGCGCGCTGCGCGGCCGATCCCGCCTGGGAAGTCCATGATCTGCCGACCGGCCACATGGTGTGGGACGAGGATCTCGCGGGGGTGACGCGGATCCTGCTCGCGCAGGCCTGAGCAACGCGTTTTCCCGCACGCACACTCTTGCGCCCCGCTCCGAGCCGCGTTAAGGGCAGCGCCTTCGCCGGCCGTAGGGGTGTAGCTCAGCTGGTAGAGCGTCGGTCTCCAAAACCGAATGTCGTAGGTTCGAGTCCTATCGCCCCTGCCAAAGCTTGCCGACAGGTGCATCAGTGCCTAAGTGCATGCCGGTCGAAACACAGTCAGCGGACTGGCCGGGGGAAAGGCCCCGGGACCGGTCCGCTTTCTTGTGTTTCGAAGAATTGAACCCGTTTTTGAAAGAGCAGACAGAGCGTGGCGAGAACTTCCCCCTCCGAGTTTTTCAACCAGGTCAAGGCCGAGGCGAAGAAGATCGTCTGGCCGACCTCGCGCGAGACCGCGATGACGACTCTGATGGTCGTGCTCCTGACGAGCACGCTGGGCCTCTTCTTCTTCGGCATCGATACCTTCTTCGGTTGGGTCGTGCAGATTCTGCTCGGCCTCGCCGCCGGCAGCTCCAGCTGACCCCGCCCGTCTGACGCGAAACTGAGGATAAGAGAGATCAATGGCGCGCTGGTACATCATCCACGCTTATTCGGGCTTCGAGAACAAGGTCCGCGATTCCATCATGGCCGAGGCCGAGCGCATGGGCCTTGCCCAGCTCATCGAGCAGGTCGAGGTGCCGACTGAGACGGTGACCGAGGTGAAGCGCGGCAAGAAGGTTCAGGTCGAGCGCAAGAACATGCCGGGCTATGTGCTCGCCAAGCTCAGCATGAACGACGACATCTATCACCTCATCAAGAATACGCCGAAGGTGACGGGCTTTCTGGGATCGATGGGCAAGCCCCAGCCGATCAGCGAGGCCGAGGCGCAGCGCTTCTTCTCCTCGCGCGAGGAAGCCGCGACGCAGCCGCGCCACAAGGTCAATGTGGACTATGAGATTGGCGACAGCGTGAAGGTGATGAGCGGCCCGTTCGCTAGCTTCATCGGCACCGTGGAAGAGCTGGACTTCGAGAAGAGCCGCGTGAAGGTCTCGGTCTCGATCTTCGGCCGCGCAACGCCGGTCGAGCTGGACTTCGAGGAAGTCGAACTCTCCAAGTAATTGGACTGAAACGAATTTTTCGAGGCCGCCGGTCGCATGATCGGCGGCCTTTTTCATGTGCGCCGCGCGGGACGAAATGCCCCCGACTTTTCCGGAAAGAGTGCCGAGGCAGCCCATCCTGGCGCGCGCCCTCCCCCTTCCACATCGTCCAAGCCGGCCCGCCGGATCGGGAATTGCATTCACCCGGTCGCCGCGCAAAGTGCGAGGATGAGCCGGAACGCCGGCTGCATCTTGCGAGGGAATGGAGGGGATATGCGGACCAAACGCCTGGGCCTGGCTGCGCTGATGGCGCTGGCCGCCTTGCCGCTCAGCGGACAGACGGCAGCCATCGACGCGGCACGGATGCGCGCTCCGGCCGACGCGGACTGGCTGTCCTACGGGCGCACCTATGACGAGCAGCGCTATTCCCCGCTAACGCAGATCAACGACACCAATGTCCACCGCCTCGGCCTCGCCTGGTACGACGACCTCCAGACCTATCGCGGCGTGGAGGCGACGCCGCTGGTGATCGATGGCGTGATCTACAACAGCTCGGCGCACAACATCGTCACCGCCTATGACGGGCGGACCGGGCGCAAGCTGTGGACCCACGACGCCGGGGTCGGCAAGGAGTGGGCCCGCCTCGCCTGCTGCGGCGCGGGTACGCGGGGCATTGCGGCGTGGAACGGCAAGATCTACATCGCCGCGCTCGACGGCCGGCTGATCGCGCTGGACGCGCGCACCGGCCGCGCGATCTGGACGGTGAAGACCTTCGAGCACGACCAGCCCTATTCGATCACCGGCGCGCCGCGCGTGTTCGATGGCAAGGTCGTGGTCGGCAACAGCGGCGCCGACATGGGCGTGCGCGGCTTCGTGGCGGCATGGGACGCGGAGACAGGCAGGAAGCTCTGGAAATTCTACACCGTGCCCGGCACCCCCGCGAACGGGCCGGACGGCGAGGCCTCAGACAGCGCCATGAAGATCGCCGCGCCGACCTGGGCGGGGCAATGGTGGAAATATGGCGGCGGAGGCACGGCCTGGGACAGCATCGTCTATGACCCGAAGCTCAAGACCGTCTACATCGGCACCGGCAACGGCTCACCCTTGAGCTGGCATTTCCGGAGTGAGGGCAAGGGCGACAATCTGTTCCTCTGCTCGATCGTTGCGGTGGACGCGGACACCGGCAAATATAAGTGGCACTATCAGATGGTGCCCGAAGAAGACTGGGACTTCACCTGCACCCAGCCGATGATGCTCGCGGACCTGCGCATCAAGGGCCGTACCCGGCAGGTCGTCATGCAGGCGCCCAAGAACGGCTTCTTCTACGTACTGGACCGTCGGACGGGCGAACTCATCTCGGCGAAGAACTTCGTCCCGCAGGGCTGGGCCAGCCATATCGACATGAAGACCGGCCGGCCGGTGCTGCTTCCGGGCGTTCATCTCACCACCACCCCCCAGCGGATCACGCCCAGCCTGCTCGCGGCGCATAGCTGGAACCCATGGTCCTACAGCCCGAAGACGGGCCTCGTCTATTTCCCCGCCATGGAGCAATCGATCGTCTATGCGCGCCAGCGCGACGAGGATTTCAACTTCGTGCCGTTCCGCGTGAATGCGGGCTATGATTATGTGGGCGTGACGCCGGACCGGGCGGCCCTGCGCAAGAAATTGCAGGCCGAGGCGGATGCGATGGAGAAAGGCTATCTGCTCGCCTGGGATCCGGTCGCGCAGAAGGAGGCCTGGCGCGTGCCCTATAGCCTGCCGGGCTCGGGCGGCACGCTGGCGACGGCGGGCAACCTCGTCTTCCAGGGCACCATCGAGAAGACCTTCGCCGCCTATCGGGCCGACAACGGCAAGAAATTGTGGGACATGCCGGTCGACAATGTCGCGATCGGCGGGCCGGTCACCTACACGATCGACGGCGAGCAATATGTAGCGGTGAATGTCGGCTGGAGCGGCTCGATCGTCGCCGGACTGAGCAAGATCCCCGGCGGTTTCCGTGTGTCGGCGGCGCGGCTGCTGGTGTTCAAGCTCGATGCGAAGGGTGTCACCCTGCCCCCGCTGCCGCCGCCGGTCGCCCTGCCCCGTCCGCCCTTCCTGCGTGCAAGCGAGGCGGAGGTGCGCCATGGCGCGCAGCTCTATGGCGAGACCTGCTCGCGCTGCCATGGCGAGAATGCGCGCGGAGGCCTCAAGGACCTGCGCTACATGACACCGGAAACGCGCGCCCAGTTCCTCGACATCGTGCTCGGCGGCGCGCGCGCGGACAGGGGAATGGCGAGCTTCAGGGACATATTGAGCAAGCCCCAGGCCGAAGCGATCCACAACTATCTGATCGCGCGCGCGAACGAGGATTGGGCGGACGACGCTGCGGCTCAAGGGAACCGGGTGCACCCCTGAGCCAAGCCGTCCTAGGGAAGCATCTGCCGCAGCGGATTGACCGGATCAGCGAGCAGCTTCACCGTCAGCGCGAGGGACATGACCACCAGCGGCGGGCGCACCCAGCGCGGCGAAGATAGGGCGCGTCAAACCGCGAACTTAGCCCCTTGCCCGCAAGGCCAAGCTGGCACAGAACACCATTCGTTGCCTTTCGAATGACTCAGGCAGCATATACCGGAGAGAGAGACCCACCATGGCCAGCGCGCCGCGCACGATTGACATTGCCGCGTTCATCGACGGCAACCGGCTCCGGCCGTTCAACTACAAGCTGATCATCCTCTCCTGGTTCATGACCGTGTTCGACGGGTTCGACATGCAGATGATCAGCTTCACCGCGCCTTACATGCGCGAGGAGCTGGGACTCGACAAATATCAGCTCGGCAATGTTTTCTCTGTGGCGCTGATCGGCGCGATGCTGGGCGGCTTTGCCCTCTCCTATCTGGGTGACCGCATCGGCCGGCGGCGGGTGATCGTCTGGTCCGCGGTCGCCTTCGGCATCCTCACCGCTGCGACCGCGCTCGCGCGCAGCTATGAGGCGCTGCTGGTGCTGCGCTTCCTCGATGGCTTCGCGATCGGCGGGATGCTGCCGCTCGCCTGGGCGCTCAACATCGAATATGTGCCCGCCAAGATGCGCGCCAGCGTGGTGACGGTCATCATGCTCGGCTATAGCCTGGGCGCCGCCATCGCAGCGCCCATCACAGTCTGGCTGGCACCGGTCCATGGCTGGGAAGGCGTATTCGTGTTCGGCGGCGTCGGCACGCTCATCTGCGCCTTCGCCCTGTGGCTCTGGTTGCCTGAGTCGGTGCGCTTCCTCGCCAGCAAGCAGCGCGAGCCCGAAACGATCGCGAAGATCCTCAACAAGGTTGACCCGAGCCTCGGCGCCAGCCCGCAGGACCGCTTCACGCTGGGTGACGAGAAGCCGGACCAGGGCAATTTCACGCTCGGCAAGCTGTTCGAGGGCAATCTCAAATGGCTGACGCCCCTGCTTTGGATCGCTTATATCGGCAGCTCGCTGGCCACCTATTTCAAGGCGAGCTGGAGCCCCATCATTTATGAGGAGTTGCAATTCTCGCGCGAGACGGCGGCCTGGGTATCCTCGCTCTCCGGTCTGCTCGGCGCCGGTTTCGGCCTTCTGCTGATGCGCTTTACGGACCGCTATGGCCCGTTCGCGGTGGCCGTCTATCCCGCGATCGGTTTTCCCATCCTCGCCTATATCGGGCTCGTCCCCATGTCGCCCGAGGCCTTTCTCATCCTCTCGATCATCTCGACCAGCTTCGTGGGCGGCGCGCATTTCGGCATGCACAGCATCGCCGGCATCTTTTATGGCAGCGCGATCCGGGCAAATGGCGCGGGTTGGGCCACCTCGGTCGCCAAGATCGGCGCGATCATCGGACCGGTGCTTGGCGCCGTCGTGCTGAGCAGCGGAATGCCCATCGTGCGCAGCTTCGCGATCCTCGCCATCTGCCCCGCGGTGATGACACTCTGCATCATCGGCATCGGCCTGATCACCGGACGGCGGAGCAAACAGGCAGCGGCACCCAGGGCCGTAGCGGCGGAGTGAACGGGCGGCGGTAAAGCTCGGCTTGCCGCTTGCGATGAAAAAGCCCCATGGCCTTTCGCGCGCGGCGCCGCGAAGGGCGGGCACATCATGACGCAGTGGCGACTCTTCAGGCCGATCCTTGCCGGCGCGCATTTCTCACCCCGCCTCGTGGCGGCAATTGGCGCGCTGATCGGCATCTCGCTGACCATCGTGGTGTGCAGGCAGCTCCCGCTCTCCACCGCCGACCTGCCCATCATCGTCGCGCCGATCGGCGCGTCAGCAGTGCTGGCCTTCGCG
>JAFKLU010000399.1 GCA_017304105.1 Sphingomonadales bacterium | reverse complement strand
CACCGAGAAGCTCTCGTCGATCTGGCCGCCGCCCTCGGCGCCGATCATCGAGGCGATCTTGCCCGCCTTGTGCGCGGCACGCACCTGCGCCGCCGTGCGCACGAGCGCGAAGTCCTTGGGATAGCGCGCGACGAAGGACTTCACCATGTCGATCTGTTCGAGGGTCTTCTTGATCTGCTCCAGCGGCGGCAGATTGGCCGAGACATAGACGGACCAGAACTGGCCGCCGACCATGCCGAGCCGCAGCCGCTCGATATCCGTATCGAACTTGACCGGATCGAGCCGGTTCAGGTCCATCGTCCAGCGCGCGTCCTTGCCCTGGCTGGCCAGCTCGCCCGGCCAGTCATTATGTCCGTCGATCAGCGGCGTGCGCGCCAGGATCTTCTTGAGCCGCGGCAGATTGGGATCATTGGGATCGGCCGGTGCCGCAAAAGCGGGGGAGACAGTGGCGAGGAGGGCGGCGGCGAGGCCGAGGCTGATCTTGTGCATCGCAGCAATAAAGCAGGCGGGAAGGCGGATGGAAAGCCCCCAAAATCGCGACCCGCGCGAAACATGCTTTCCGGGCCGTTCACGCCGGTCGACAAGCTTTCGTTGAGCGCATTTGGCCTATTCTGGGGAGCGGTGAAGTGAGGGGTCACCACATGCCCGACATCATGCGCCTGATCGACGACCATCATGCAATGGAGCAGCTTGCCGACCGGCTCGTGGCGACGGCGCGTGGCGATTTCGCGCAGGCGGCCACTTGCCGCGCGCTGATGGCCGCCCTGGCGGAGCGCGTCGCCGGGCATCTCATGCGCGAAGCGGACTTCCTGCGGGGCGACGGCCAGCGCGCGCGCCCGGAGTTTGCGCGCGAAGTGGCGGCGTTCACCGAGGCGTTCGGCCATTTCACGGAAAGCTGGCTGGCCTATCTTGGCCGCTGGAGCGGGGAGGGCAGGATCGAGCGGGATCGGGCCCGCTATGCCGGCGAGACGGCGGATATCATGACCGCCCTCAAGCTGCGCATCGCGCGCGAGAACGACGTCGTCTATCCGCTCGCGCTGCGCACGGGCCGTATCGTCCTCGCCTGAGCGATCCGAAGCCCGCCGGCGACGCGCAACCCTTTGCTATCGGACAGAATCGCATGGCGGCGCCCACGCAAAAACGCCCTCTCGTCCTCGCCCCTTGAGCCGGAGGGGCCAACACGCTAGGACGCGCCATATTTTTTGCGACGCGGCAGGCCCGCCGCGCCCTTGACCAGGGATAAATCGAGCAATGGCCGAATTCACTCTCCCCAAGAACAGCGTCGTGCGCACCAAGGGGAACCTCCACGAGGCGCCCGCCGGCGCGACCAACGTCAAGAACTTCAAGGTCTATCGCTACGACCCTGATTCGGGCGAGAATCCGCGCTACGACACGTTCCAGATCGATCTCGACGATTGCGGCCCGATGGTGCTCGATGCGCTCATCAAGATGAAGGGCGAGCAGGATTCGTCGCTCACCTTCCGCCGCTCCTGCCGCGAGGGCATCTGCGGTTCCTGCTCGATGAACATCAACGGCAAGAACGGCCTCGCCTGCACCACCGCGATTGAGGACTGCAAGGGCGACGTGCGCATCACGCCGCTGCCGCACATGGACGTGATCAAGGATCTCGTCCCCGATTTCACGCACTTCTATGCGCAGTACAGCTCGATCAAGCCCTGGCTGCAGACCGTGTCGCCGCCGCCCTCGGGCAAGGAGCGGCTGCAGAGCCCGGAGGACCGCGAGAAGCTCGACGGCCTCTACGAGTGCATCCTGTGCGCCTGCTGCTCGACGAGCTGCCCCAGCTACTGGTGGAACAGCGACAAGTTCCTTGGCCCGGCCATCCTGCTCCAGGCCTATCGCTGGCTGGCAGACAGCCGCGATGAATATACCGGCGAGCGACTCGACGAGCTGGAAGATCCCTTCCGCCTCTATCGCTGCCACACGATCATGAACTGCGCGAATGTCTGCCCCAAGGGCCTTTCGCCCGCCAAGGCGATTGCCGAAACCAAGAAGATGATGGTGGAGCGCGCGCTCTGAGCGCGCAGCCCGTTCGCCCGCCTTATCGATGAGCGACGTCCTCACCCGTTATGAGGAGCTGGTCGCGGCGGGCGAGCTGGCGCCCGACCCGGACCAGCGCGCCGCTGCCGCCCGGCTGGCCCGGCTCCAGGCCGAGCTGGAACAGGCGCCCCGGCGCGGCTCCATCCTCTGGCGCATGCTGGGCAAGGCGCCCGAGCCGGTGCGCGGCGTCTATCTCTGGGGCGGTGTTGGCCGCGGCAAGTCCATGCTGATGGACCTGCTGCGTGATTGCCTGGACGGCACAGCCAACCGGCGCATCCATTTCCACGAGTTCATGCTGGACGTGCACGCCCGCCTGCGCGAGGCGCGGGAGAGCGAGAGCGGCGATCCCATCGCGCCGGTCGCCGCCGCCATCGCGGCCGAGGTTCGGGTGCTGCTGTTCGACGAGATGGTCGTCAACAACATGGCGGACGCGGCGATCATGTCCCGCCTGTTCACCGCCTTGCTCGATTCGGGCGTCACGCTGGTCGCCACCTCGAATGGCGCGCCGGACGATCTCTACAAGGATGGGCTCAATCGCGAGCTGTTCCTGCCGTTCATCGCGCTGCTCAAGGAGCGGCTGGACGTGCTGCCGCTGAACGGGCCGACGGACTACCGGCTCGATCGGCTCGGCGGCATGGACACCTGGCACGTGCCCAATGGCGAGGCGACCACGGCCAAGCTGCGCGAGATCTTCTTTCGCCTGACCGATTATCCGCCGGAGGACGGCGCGCATGTGCCGAGCGAGGAGCTGCCAGTGGGCGGCGCCCGCAGCCTGCACGTGCCCAAGAGCCTCAAGGGTGTCGCCGTCTTCTCGTTCAAGCGGCTGTGCGGCGAGGCGCGCGGCGCCAGCGACTATCTTGCGATCGCGCGGCGCTTCCACACCGTCATCATTGTCGGCATCCCGGTGCTTGGGCCCGAGAACCGCAACGAGGCGGCGCGCTTCGTCACCCTGATCGACGCGCTCTACGAGAAGAAGGTGAAGCTCATCGCCGGCGCCGATGCGCAGCCTGCCGATCTTTATCCGGTCGGTGACGGCCGGTTCGAGTTCGAGCGCACCGTCTCGCGACTTATGGAAATGCAATCGCTTGATTATCTTGCAGAAGGGCATGGCGCGGCAGGCTGAATTTACTTTAGTTTGATACTATCGCCCCGAAAAGACACGGCGATTTGGCCTGTGGGAGGCAAAAGGTAATGAAGAGCATCTATCCGCTGATTCTGCTCAGCGTCGCGATCTCGGCATTTGCCCAGATCGCCCTCAAGGCAGGCATGGCCTCCGCCTCCGTGCAGCGCGCCATCGCAGACGGCACCCCGGTCACGATGCTGCTGGGCATCGCGCTCAACCCCTTCGTGCTCTTCGGCCTGTTCCTCTATTTCAGCAGCGCGGCGGTCTGGCTTTTCGTCCTTTCCAGGGTCCAGGTGAGCTTCGCCTATCCGTTCGTGGCGCTCGGCTTCGTGCTGACGGCGCTGTTCGGCCGCTTCTTCTTCCAGGACACCTTTTCGACGGCGAAGATCGCCGGCACGCTGCTCATCATGGCCGGCGTTGTGGTGATGGCCCGTGCCTGAGGAAGTGGCGACGGCTCCGGCCCCGGTCCCGCTCTGCGTGGACCTCGATGGCACGCTGGTGCGCACCGACATGCTGCACGAGACGCTGCTGCTGCTGGCCAAGAGCTCACCCGCTTCGCTGGCGGCGCTGCCTGGCTGGCTGGCGCGCGGCAAGGCCGGCTTCAAGCATCTGATTGCGGCGCGGGTGGCGGTTGATGCATCCGGCCTGCCCTATCGCACGGACATATTGACGCTGATCGAGCAGGCCCGCGCGGAAGGGCGCCCCGTCGTCCTCGCTACCGCCTCGCCGACGAAGGTCGCGACCGCCATTGCCGAGCATCTGGGCGTGTTTGATGCGGTGCTGAGCAGCGACGAGGGCACCAATCTCTCGGCCAGAGCCAAGGCGGACCTGCTGGTCGAGCGGTTCGGCGAGCGCGGCTTCGACTATATCGGCAACGATACCGCGGACCTGCCCGTGTTCGCGCGGGCGCGGCGCGCCTTCCTTGTTTCGTCGCGCGGCGGGCTGCGGCGGGCCGCCGCGCGGGGGCATGACGACGTCACCTTCCTGGACGATCCGGTGGGCGGCCTGCGCGCCTGGGCCAAGGCGCTGCGCATCCATCAGTGGCTCAAGAACCTGCTGGTCTTCGTGCCGCTCGTGGCGGCGCATCAGCTTCTGAACCTGCCGCTGCTCGGTGTAGCGATCCTCGCCTTCCTGTCGTACAGCCTGTGCGCCTCGTCGGTCTATCTGCTGAATGACCTGCTCGACCTTCCCTCCGACAGGGCGCATCGCAAGAAGAAGAATCGGCCCTTCGCCTCAGGCGCGCTGCCGGTGAAGGCCGGTATCGTGGCGGCGCCGGTGCTGCTCGCGAGTTCCATAGCCTTGGCCTTCTTCGTGCCGCCGCGCTTCCTGGCCGTGCTTGCGATCTATTATCTGCTGACCGTCCTCTACTCCTTCTTCCTCAAAAAGCAGGTGGTCGTCGACGTCATGCTGCTGGCCGGCCTCTATACGCTGCGAATCATTGCGGGTGCGGCGGCGACAGGCATCAAGCCTTCCTTCTGGCTGCTTGCGCTCTCCATGTTCACCTTTCTCAGCCTCGCGATGGTGAAGCGCTATTCGGAGCTGCGGATCGCTATGGCTTCGGCAAAGCCGCTCGCCGGGCGCGGCTATCACCCGGACGATCTGCCGGTCGTGCTCGCGCTCGGCTCGTCGAGCGGCATGGTCAGCGTGCTCATCCTGGCTCTCTATACTCAGGCCGAGATCGTGCCGGACATGTATCCCGCGCCGGAGTGGCTATGGCTCGCCCCGCCGCTCATGCTGTACTGGACGGCGCGCCTGTGGATGAAGGCGCAGCGCGGCGAGGTGGACGACGATCCGGTCGTCTTTGCCGCGCGTGACTGGCAGAGCCTCGCCGTCGTCACGCTGATGGGCGCCTCCTTCCTCCTTGCGACGAGCGGCTGGTCCATATGGTAGGCGCCGGGCGTTTCGCGCTCGACCGCTGGACCGGTCTCTGGCCGATCCTGCTGCTGGCGCTTGCGCTGCGCGTCACTTGGGCGCTGCTCGTGCCGGTTCATCCGATTTCGGACGCCGCCACCTATGACATGTTCGCCCGCAACATCGCGGCGGGGCGAGGCTATGTCTTCAACGATGGCTCGCCCACGGTCTACTGGCCGGTCGGGCCGTCGGCGCTCTACGGCGTCTTCTATGCCCTGTTCGGGCCAAGCGGCTGGGTCGTGGCGGTGGTCAATATCGTCATGGGCTGCGGTATCGTCGCGGGTATCTACCGGATCGGCCTGCAACGCTTCGATGCGCGCGTCGCCGCGCTCGCTGCCCTCATCGCGGCGGTCTGGCCGGTGTGGATCCAGTTCGTCACCATGCCGAGCAGCGAGTTGTCCTTCGCGCTGTTCATGGTGCTGGCCTTCGCGGCTTTCGGCGAGCAGCGCCTGCCCCGCTGGGTGCGCACGCTGCTCTCGACCGCGCTGCTGGTAATCGCTGCCTTCATGCGCCCGACGATCGTGCCGCTCATCCTGCTGCTGCCGCTGCTGGGCGGTTCGCTGCGCCAGCCGCTGCGGACGGCGGGCAATGTCGTGCTGGCGCTCGTCCTCGCCGCGCTTCTGTTCGCCCCGTGGATGGAGCGCAACCGCGCCCTGTTCGGCGAACCGGTGCTCGTCTCGGCGAATTTCGGCGCGAATCTCTGGATGGGCAATAATCCGCAATCCCATGGCCGCTATATGGCGCTGCCCGCTGTGGAGACGAAGAACGAGGTCACACGCGATGCGCATTTCAAGGCGCTGGCGGTGACTTTCATACGCGAGAATCCCGGCGAGTTCCTGCGGCTTTGCGTCAAGCGCATCGCGATCAGCTTCGATCGCGAGACGATCGGCATCGTCTGGAACGCGCGCGCGTTGTCGCCGGCTGTGCAGTGGGCGGGCAAGCTCGTCTCGACCGCCTATTGGCTTGCGGTGCTCGCAATGGCGATCGTCGGCGTCGCGCTCTGGCTATTGCAGAACCCGGCGCGCCTGTTCGACCCACTGGTCGTTGCGCCGGCGATGTTCGCGGCGGTCGCCTTGATCGTCGTGGGGCAGGATCGCTATCACATGCCGATGATGCCGTTCATCGCCCTGTTCGCCGCCTATGCGATCGTCCGTCTCGCCTTCCGTCCGGCCAAGCGCGCCGCTGTTGCCTGATCGCGCCCGGACCATGATCATGCCGCCCGCGCGTCTCGCCATCATCGTGCCAGCGTTCAACGAGCGCGAGAATGTGCCTCAACTTGTCGAGGCGGTCGGCCGCGCGCTGCAAGATGTGCCGTGGGAGCTGGTGTTCGTCGACGATGATTCGCCGGACGGCACCGCCGATGAGGTGCGCGCCATCGCGCAGCGCGACGCCCGCGTGCGCGTCGTCCACCGTTATGGCCGGCGTGGCCTCGCCAGCGCCTGTGTCGAAGGCATATTGGCGACCAGCGCGCCCTATGTCGCGATCATGGACGCCGATCTGCAGCATGACGAGACGATCCTGCGGGCCATGTTCGATCGCCTGAGCATGGATGACGTCGATCTCGTGGTCGGCAGCCGCTATGCGCAGGGCGGCGGCATGGGCGAATGGAGCGAGCGGCGCCAGCGCGCCAGCCGGCTCGCCACGCGCCTCGCGCTCCGGCTCACCCGCACGCCCATCTCGGACCCGATGAGCGGCTTCATGATGATGCGCCGTGATGCCTTCATGCGCTCGCTGCCGTCGCTCTCCAGCGTCGGCTTCAAGATCCTGCTGGACATCGCGGCCAGCGCGCCCACGCCGCTGCGCATCGCGGAAGTGCCCTATGTGTTCCGCGAGCGGCAGCGCGGCGAGAGCAAGCTCGATAGCCTCGTGCTGTGGGAATATGCCCAGCTGCTGCTCGACAAGATGATCGGCCGCTACGTGCCGATCCGCTTCCTGAGCTTCGCGCTGGTCGGCGGGATCGGCGTGTTCGTGCATTTCGCGGTGCTGACGCTCGCGTTCAAGCTGCTCGCTCAGAGCTTCGCGACCGCGCAGACCGGCGCGACGATCGTCGCCATTTCCAGCAACTTCTTTCTCAACAACATCTTCACGTATCGCGACCAGCGTCTGCGCGGGTGGGATCTGGCGAAGGGCTGGCTGAGCTTCAATCTCGTCTGCGCATTCGGCGCGGCGGCCAATATCGGCGTTGCCGACTGGCTGTTCACGCATCGCGGCTATTGGGCGCTCTCGGCGCTCGCCGGGATCGTAGTGAGCGTGGTGTGGAACTATGTGATGTCCGGCTTCTTCACCTGGCGCAAGAAGCGCTGAGCCGACGCCGCGGCAGGGGCTTCCCGTGGCCATGGCCAAGGCGAAATTATCCGCTATGATCGCTGCGGGGACAATCAGTGGGCGGATGAGCGGTGGCGCAGGGCAGCAAGGATGAGGCGCTTCGTCGTCTGCTGCCACTCACGCTGCTGCTGTTCGCGCTCAACAGCTTCCGCTTCGTCATCGATAGCGCGCCGGGTGTCGGCGATGTCGCGCATCTGCGTGCCATCGCGCTGCCGCTCGGCCGGCTGATCGGCTGGATCGCAGGCGCTTCCGAGCCGGGCTTGCTGCCCGAGCCGCTCCGCACCGCGCCGCTGCCGCTGCTTGTGGACTGGCTGCTTTGGCGGCTCGATCCGGTCGGCATTGCGGGGCTGCACGGCGCCCATCTGCTGCTCGCGCTCGGCGCGCTGGCGCTGCTGCTGCGGGCGCTCGCCATGCGTATCGATGCCCGCGCCGCGATGGTCGCGGGCTTCGTTATCGCGCTGTCCCCGCGGTTCGTCGAGCCGATCATGAGCCTGGGGCCGGATCCTTGCGGCATCACCGGCATGCTCTCCAGCGCTAGCCTGTTCGCCGCGCTGATCCATGCCGCGCCGGACCGGGTGGCGCTGCGCCGCCGTGCGCTGGCCGCGCTACCGGTGCTCGCCCTGTGGGCCGTTCCGCTCACCGCCCAGATCCTTGCCCCGCCGACCGCCACATGGGTGACGAGCTTCGATCTCGCCCGGCTCGGGCTCAAGCTGCTCGCGCATAATGCCGATCTGCTGCAGTTACCCGGCGCGGCGCTGCTTGTCGGCGGAACGGCGGTGCTGATCGGCGTCGGGGCCTATGGCTATGCCATGCGCCGGCTGCGCAACGGGTCGTCCGAGCGCACGCATCCCTTCGCGCTCCTGCTGATGGCGGCGCTCGTCGGCACGGCGCTGGTCCTCATCGCCGGACCGCTGCTGCGGCTCTATCTCTGGGTCGATCCGGCCGCCCAGTCCTGGCTGGCCCTGCTTCTCGTCCTGCTCGCGGCCGCCTGCTTCACGCCGCGCCTCGTGCAATCGAGCGGACTCCAGCGCATCCGGCGATTCGCGGCGGGCGCGATGATCGCCGGGGCCGTGGCCGGCGCGATCGCATTCCAGTATCGCGCCGACTGGTTCGCCGCCGGACCGGAGGCGGGCCTCCAGCGCGCCCTGCAGAGCGCGGGCCGCAATCGCGCGATCGTCTATGCGAGCTTCGACTGGGGCCGCGCTTATTATCCGCATGCCTGGATGGCGCCGGACGACGGGAATCAGTGGCTGCTCAGCGTCGACGCCGGCTCGGTGCAGCGCGTGCTGGACGGGGGGCAGCTCGGCCAACCGGAGCCGCTCAGTGCGCTGGACGGCTACGACACGCTGGTCATCGCCCGCATCGACCGGCGCGGCTGGCGCGATCTCAACGCGGTGACCAACATGGACGTGATCGGCGCGCTGCCGCCGGCGCCGATCGACCAGTTTCCGGGCTTATGGATCGCCGAGCCGGCGCGGGCGGCCCCCGGCGAATATTGGCTCACCACCCAGCTTCTCAGGAAAACCGAGTGAGCCAGGGTCGATCCGTCAGGCTAATGATATTGCGAACCAATTGCAAAGAAAACTCGAAAAGCGGGCTCCAATGTCATTGAACCGTTAGGAAAATGGGCTTAAGGCCACCCCAATTCCTAAGACAGCCCTTGAAGGAGACAGCCGCAATGGCCCGCAAGAAGATCGCGCTCATCGGTGCAGGCAATATCGGCGGAACGCTCGCCCATCTCGCCGCGCTCAAGGGCCTTGGCGACATCGTCCTGTTCGACGTCGTTGAGGGCGTCCCCCAGGGCAAGGCGCTTGATCTTTCCCAGTGCGGCCCGGTCGAAGGCTTCGACGCCAAGATCATCGGCTCGAACGACTATGCCGACATTACGGGCGCGGACGTCATCATCGTCACCGCCGGCGTCGCCCGCAAGCCGGGCATGAGCCGTGACGATCTGCTCGGCATCAACCTCAAGGTCATGAAGGCCGTGGGCGAGGGCATCAAGGCCAACGCGCCCGACGCGTTCGTGATCTGCATCACCAACCCGCTCGATGCGATGGTCTGGGCGCTGCGCGAATTCTCCGGCCTGCCGCACAACAAGGTGGTAGGCATGGCCGGCGTGCTCGATTCGGCGCGCTTCAGCCACTTCCTCGCAGAAGAGTTCCAGGTCTCCGTCAAGGATGTGAACAGCTTCGTGCTCGGCGGCCATGGCGACACGATGGTGCCGGTGGTCCAGTATTCGACCGTCGCGGGCATCCCCGTGCCGGATCTCATCAAGCAGGGACGCTCGACCAAGGAGCGCATCGACGCCATCGTCGCGCGCACCCGCTCGGGTGGCGGCGAGATTGTCGGCCTGCTCAAGACCGGCTCGGCCTTCTATGCGCCCGCGACCAGCGGCATCGCGATGGCCGAGGCCTATCTCTACGACCAGAAGCGCCTGCTGCCGGCCGCGGTTCACCTCTCGGGCCAGTATGGCGTCGATGACCTCTATGTCGGCGTGCCGGTGATCATCGGTGCCGGCGGTGTCGAGCAGGTCGTCGAGATCGAGCTGGACGACGAGGCCAAGGGCTATCTCCAGGTCAGCGTCGATGCGGTCAAGGAGCTGCTGGTGGCGTGCAAGGGGATTGATCCCAGCCTGGCATGAGGCGGTGGCGATGCAATCCATCGCCATCCCTTCGACGGTCCCCGGCCAGGGCCGGGGTCCAGTCCCGTCGGGGATGTAAAGACCTCGGGCCGGCTGCGCCTCTATCATGGGCGGCGGGCCAAACGGAATGATTTGCGTCGGTGTAAAGGCCACTCACCCACCGGGTCGCGGCGCATCGATGGGAAGAGATAAAGGGCTTCACCACCCAATATGGCTCCAAGCCGTTGGTCTGGCGCGAAACCCAAGATGATCTTCAGCAAGCGCGACGGCGCAACCTGCGGATCAAGGAATGGAAGCGACAGTGGAAACTGCGCCTCCTTGGAAGAAATGAACCCGGACAGGAAAACGCTGTTCGAGTTCATCGGTCAGAACTGGACCCCGGCCATTGCCGGGGAACAAGGAAGCGAAGCGAGCCCATGAGCATCCTCGTCGACAAGAATACCAAGGTCATCACCCAGGGAATGACCGGTGCGACCGGCACGTTCCACACCGAGCAGGCGCTCGCCTATGGCACGCAGATGGTCGGCGGCGTCACGCCCGGCAAGGGCGGCACCAGCCATATCGGTCTGCCCGTGTTCGACACGGTCGAGGAGGCTGTCGCGAAGACCGGCGCCACCGCGAGCGTCATCTACGTGCCGCCGCCATTCGCGGCCGACTCGATCCTCGAGGCGATCGACGCCGAGGTGCCGCTGATCGTGACCATCACGGAGGGCATTCCGGTGCTCGACATGGTGCGCGTCAAGCGTGCGCTCTCGGGCAGCAAGTCGCGCCTCATCGGCCCCAACTGCCCCGGCGTGCTGACGCCGGAAGAGTGCAAGATCGGCATCATGCCGGGTTCCATCTTCCGCAAGGGCAGCGTCGGCGTCGTTTCGCGCTCCGGCACGCTTACCTATGAAGCCGTGTTCCAGACCTCGAATGCGGGCCTTGGCCAGACCACGGCCGTCGGCATCGGCGGCGATCCGGTTAACGGCACCAATTTCATCGACGTGCTCGAACTGTTCCTCGCCGACGAGGCGACCAAGTCGATCATCATGATCGGCGAGATCGGCGGCAATGCCGAGGAGCAGGCCGCGCAGTTCCTGATCGACGAGGCAAAGCGCGGGCGCAAGAAGCCCATGGCCGGCTTCATCGCGGGCCGCACGGCGCCTCCGGGCCGCCGCATGGGCCATGCCGGCGCGATCGTCTCGGGCGGCCAGGGCGGCGCCGAGGACAAGATCGCGGCGATGGAAGCGGCCGGCATCAAGGTCGCGGCCAGCCCGTCGGAGCTGGGCACGACCCTGCTTGAAGTGCTCAAGGGCTGAAGCCTGGTTAATAGCCGCTTCACCTAGGGGCGCTAGGAGCGGCACAACGGACAGGACCGGTCCTGGGAACAGGACCGGTTGACGTGGCGAAGCGAGGATTTGAGCCATGGGCTATGAGAATCAGGATTTCTCGGGAACGAGCGAAGTCGAGCAAGGCCCGAGCTGGGCGCGCAAGGGCTGGCCGCTCAACACGACGGACGACCTGACGGCGGCGCTCGACCCCACCCAGATGCAGGTCGCCGTGAAGGCGGCTGCAGCCAAGGCTGGCACTTCGCTCTCCGAAGGCGACATCGCCAAGGCGGCGGGCGATTCGATCCGCGCCATGATGCTCATCCGCACCTATCGGGTGCGCGGTCACCTTGCTGCCAATCTCGATCCGCTCGGCCTCACCGATCACGAGCTGCCGGTCGACCTGACGCCGGAATATCACGGCTTCTCGGGCGCCGACCTCGACCGCAAGGTCTATATCGGCGGCACGCTCGGTTTTGAATGGGCGACGATCCGCGAGATCGTCGATACGCTGCGCCGCAATTACTGCGGCAATGTCGGCCTTGAATATATGCACATCGCCGACGTGGAGGAGCGCCGGTTCCTCCAGGAACGGATGGAAGGCAAGGACAAGGAGATCATCTTCACCGAGACCGGGAAGAAGGCGATCCTGACCAAGGTCATCCAGGCCGAGCAGTACGAGAAGTTCCTGGGCCGCAAATATGTGGGCACCAAGCGCTTCGGCCTCGATGGCGGCGAATCCATGATCCCCGCGCTCGAAGCCGTCATCAAATATGGCGGCCAGTACGGCGTGCGCGAGATCGTCTACGGCATGGCGCATCGCGGCCGCCTGAACGTGCTCGCCAATGTGCTGGCCAAGGGCTTCCGCGTCATCTTCCACGAATTCTCGGGGGGCACCGCCAATCCTGAGGATGTCGGCGGATCGGGCGACGTGAAATATCACCTCGGCACGTCCACCGACCGCGAATTCGACGGCATCAGCGTCCACATGTCGCTGGTGCCCAACCCGTCGCACCTTGAGACGGTGGACCCCATCGTGCTCGGCAAGGTGCGTGCGCAGCAGGTGTTCCGCGACGATATCGGCCCCGGCAAGCACAGGCAGGTCCTGCCCGTGCTCATCCATGGCGACGCGGCCTTCGCCGGTCAGGGCATCGTGTGGGAGTGCTTCGGCTTCTCCGGCATCCGCGGCTACAATACCGGCGGCTGCATCCACTTCGTCATCAACAACCAGATCGGCTTCACTACCTCGCCCCAGTTCGCGCGGTCCTCGCCTTATCCGAGCGATGTGGCCAAGGGCGTGCAGGCGCCGATCCTGCATGTGAACGGCGACGATCCCGAGGCCGTCACCTTCGCCTGCAAGCTGGCCATCGAATATCGCCAGACCTTCCATCGCGACATCGTGATCGACATGTGGTGCTATCGCCGCTTCGGCCACAATGAGGGCGACGAGCCGAGCTTTACCCAGCCGCTCATGTACGCGCGGATCAAGAACCATCCGCCCGTGAGCGAGGTCTATGCCGCGCGCCTCAAGGAAGAGGGCGTGGTCGACGACGCGTTCATGAACGTGACCACCGAGGCCTTCGTCGATCTGCTCGAGGAGGAGTTCGAGGCGGCCAAAACGTACAAGTCCAACCATGCCGACTGGTTCGCCGGCCGCTGGTCGGGCCTGCACCAGCCCGCCGACATCGAGACCGCGCGCGAGAATGTCGAGACGGCGGTCACCCCCAAGCTGTTCGAGAGCCTGGGCCGCACGCTGACCACCGTGCCCGCCGACATGAACGTCCACCGTACACTGCGCCGCATCCTCGATGCCAAGGCGGAGATGTTCAAAAGCGGCGAGAATTTCGACTGGGCAACGGGCGAGGCGCTGGCCTTTGGCTCGCTGCTCTCGGAAGGCTATGGCGTGCGCCTCTCCGGTCAGGATTCCGGGCGCGGCACTTTCAGCCAGCGCCACAGCGTCTGGGTCGATCAGGACAGCGAGAAGAAATATATCCCGCTCTCGACCGTCCCGCACGGTCATTTCGAGGTCTATGACAGCCCGCTGTCCGAATATGGCGTGCTCGGTTTCGAATATGGCTATGCCATGGCCGACCCCAAGAGCCTCGTGCTCTGGGAGGCGCAGTTCGGCGACTTCGCCAATGGCGCACAGATCGTCATCGATCAGTATATCGCGGCGTCCGAAGCCAAGTGGCTGCGCGCCAACGGCCTCGTGCTGCTGCTGCCGCATGGCTATGAGGGCCAGGGGCCGGAGCATAGCTCGGCGCGGATGGAGCGCTTCCTGCAGCTGTGCGCCGAGGGCAATATCCAGGTCGCCAACTGCACGACGCCGGCCAATTATTTCCACATTCTGCGCCGTCAGATGCTGCGTCCGTTCCGCAAGCCGCTGGTGATCTTCACGCCCAAGTCGTTGCTGCGCCACAAGCTCGCCGTCTCGAAGGCGTCGGACTTCCTGGGCGATACGCACTTCATGCGCCTGCTGTCCGACCCGAACCCCGCGCCGGACGCGCAGACCAAGCGCCTCGTGCTGTGCTCCGGCAAGGTCGCCTACGACCTCATGGAAGCGCGTGACGCGGCAGGCGACAAGGATGTGCAGATCGTCCGCATCGAGCAACTCTACCCGTTCCCGACCGAGGCGCTCGCCAAGCGCATCGAGCGCATGACGGCGCTGGAGGAAGTGGTCTGGTGCCAGGAGGAGCCGCGCAACAATGGTGCGTGGTTCTTCGTCGAGCCGTTCATCGAGGAGGCGCTGAAATGCGCCGGCAAGTCGCCGATGCGTGCCCGCTATGCCGGCCGCAAGGCGGCGGCCTCGCCCGCCACGGGTCTCGCCCGCCGCCACGTTGCCGAGCAAGGCGCGCTCATCGCCGATGCGCTCGGGCACAGTGTGCGCACCGAGATCAAGCGGCAGAAGAAAGCCTAAGGATTTTGCGGCCCGCGTGACGGGTTCAGGAGGAAAGACATGGCCACCGAAGTCAAAGTGCCAACGCTTGGCGAGTCCGTCACCGAGGCGACCGTCGGCCAGTGGCTGAAGAAGCCCGGCGATGCGGTGAAGATCGACGAGCCCATCGCCAGCCTGGAGACCGACAAGGTCGCCGTCGAGGTGCCCTCGCCGGTTGCGGGCGTGCTGGGCGAACTGCTCGTGAAGGAAGGCGATACCGTCAATGTCGGCGCTGTGATCGCGCTGGTGCAGGAAGGCGCTGCCGGCGCTGCCAAGGCCGCGACCGCACCCGCCGCGCCGGCCAAGGCGGAGGCACCCGCCGCTACGGCGCCCGCGCCGAGCCCGGCCCCTGCTGCCGCGCCCGCTGCTGCGGAGAGCGATGGCGGCGCGATTACGCTGTCGCCCGCCGTGCGCCGTCTGGTGCTGGAGCATGGCCTCGATCCGAGCCGTATCACCGGCACCGGCAAGGACGGCCGCCTGACCAAGGATGATGTGATGGCCGCCATCGCCGCCGGCACCGCCGTGGCCGTGGCCCCGTCCGCTGCGCCGGCCGCCGCCGTAGCAGCGCCGAGCGGTCCCTCGCGCGCACAGGAGCGCGTCAAGATGACGCGCCTGCGCCAGACCGTCGCCAAGCGCCTCAAGGAAGCGCAGAACAACGCCGCGATCCTCACGACCTTCAACGATGTCGACATGACCGCCGTCATCGAGGCGCGCGCGAAGTACAAGGACCTGTTCGAGAAGAAGCACGGTGTGCGCCTCGGCTTCATGGGCTTCTTCGTGAAGGCCGCGTGCATGGCGCTGAAGGACATTCCGGGCGTCAACGCGCAGATCGAGGGCGACGAGATCGTCTATAACGACTTCGTCGACGTCTCGGTCGCTGTCTCGGCGCCCAACGGGCTGGTGGTTCCGGTGATCCGCAATGCCGAGAGCATGAGCATCGCCGAGATCGAGAAGACCATTGCCGGCTTCGGCAAGAAGGCGAAGGACGGCACGCTCACCATGGAAGAGATGAAGGGTGGCACCTTCACCATCTCCAATGGCGGCGTGTTCGGCAGCCTGATGTCGACGCCGATCCTCAATCCCCCTCAGTCCGGCGTGCTGGGCCTGCACCGCATCGAGCAGCGCCCCGTGGTCCTGAACGGCCAGATCGTGGCGCGGCCGATGATGTATCTGGCGCTGAGCTACGATCACCGCATGGTCGACGGTCGCGAGGCGGTCACGTTCCTCGCCGCCATCAAGAATGCGATCGAGGATCCGACCCGGCTGCTGATCGATCTTTGATTTTTGACATGACCTCGGCGAAAAAGCCGAGGTCTACTGCCCCACGAGATCCTGGCGCTTGCCGGGGCGACGCCGGAGGAAAATATGGCTGACTACGACTATGACGTCCTCGTGATCGGCGCGGGTCCGGGCGGTTATGTCGCGGCGATTCGCGCGGCGCAACTTGGCCTCAAGACCGCCTGCGCGGAGAGCCGCGAGACACTGGGCGGCACGTGCCTCAATGTCGGCTGCATCCCCTCCAAGGTGCTGCTCAATGCCTCCGAGCTGTTCCACGAGGCCGCGAGCGGCGCGCTCGCGCGGCACGGCGTGAAGCTGGGCGAGGTCTCGCTCGACCTGCCTGCCATGCTGGCGGACAAGGATGAGGCCGTGAAAGGCCTGACCGGCGGCATCGAGTATCTGTTCAAGAAGAACAAGGTCGATTGGCTCAAGGGCCATGCAACCTTCAAGGACGCGCACACGGTGGAAGTTGCGGGCAAGACCGCGACGGCGAAGAACATCGTGATCGCGACGGGCTCCAGTGTCACGCCGCTGCCGGGCGTGGAGATCGACAATGCCAAGGGCGTCGTCGTGGATTCGACCGGCGCGCTCAGCTTTGCCAAGGTGCCCGAGCATCTCGTTGTGATCGGCGGCGGCGTCATCGGGCTGGAGCTTGGCTCGGTCTGGGGCCGGCTCGGCGCCAAGGTGACGGTGATCGAGTATCTCGACCAGATCCTGCCCGGCATGGACGGCGAAGTGCGCAAGGAAGCCGCAAAGGTCTTCCTGAAGCAGGGCTTCGACATCAAGACCGGCACCAAGGTGACCCGGTGCTCGTCTCCATCGGCCGCCGTCCGAACACCGAGAAGCTCGGGCTGGAAGCGATCGGGCTCGAACTCAACAAGCGCGGCCAGATTGAGACGGACCACGAGTTCGCGACCAAGGTTCCCGGCGTGTGGGCGGTGGGCGACGTGATCCCCGGCCCGATGCTGGCGCACAAGGCCGAGGATGAGGGCATCGCGGTTGCGGAGAACATCGCGGGCCTGACCGGCATCGTGAATCACGATGTCATTCCGGGCGTGGTCTATACCCATCCCGAGATTGCGGGCGTTGGCCTCACCGAGGAGCAGGCGAAGGAGAAGGGGCCGGTCAAGGTCGGCAAGTTCCCCATGCTCGCCAACAGCCGCGCGAAGGCGATCCACGAGACGGACGGCTTCGTGAAGGTCATCGCGGACGCGGCGACCGACAAAGTGCTAGGCGTGTGGATCGTGGCAGGCCCGGCCGGCACGATGATCGCGCAGGCCGCGCAGGCGATGGAGTTTGGCGCGTCCAGCGAGGACATCGCCTATACCTGCCATGCGCATCCGACGCACAACGAGGCGCTCAAGGAAGCGGCGATGGCCGTGCTCGGTAAGCCGATCCATATCTGATCGACCTAGGCCGGATCGACATTCAGCCCATACGGGCTGCAAATGGAGCTTTCACGCGCTTCCGGTGCTCACCTACCTTGAGTACGCTGCGCGCAGGATCACGCAAAACCACCATTTTCGCTTCCGCCTGGGCTGAATGCCGATCCGGCCTATGCCCCTCTTCTTTCCGAGGAGGGGCCGGGGCGGCGGGGCAGGATATCGCCTGACCATTTCGCGAGCGATGCCGCGCGCCATCCCCTGGCCCTCAGAAGGGACGGGGGGATCCTTCAATCCCGCTCCCGCCGCGCCTTCGCCGCCTCGGCCCACCATGTCAGCGCGCTCGCGAAGCCGGGGAAGCCCCGCTCGAGCGCCGCGCCGCCATCGCCGATGGGCTGCCCATGCTCGTCGAGGCTCTGGGTGATGCCGCCGACGGCGATGGTGCTCGGGATCACCACCATGCCCATTTCGGTGAGCGTCGCATGCCAGGCGCTGTTCGAGCGCGCACCGCCGAGGCGGCCGGCCGAATAGCTGAGCAGCCCCGCCGGCCGCCCCGCCCACTCATCGAGATAATGGTCGGTGAGGTTCTTCAGGCCCGGTTGCATGCCCCAATTATATTCACCCGCGACGAACAGGAAGCCATCCGCCGCGCGAATCTTGCCCGCCAGCGTCTCCATCGCCTCGGGGGCCTCGCCGGCGGGATAATCCATGTAACGCTTGTCGAGCATGGGCAGGCCCACGGCCTTCGCATCGATCAGCTCGACCGCATGGCCCCGGGCGGAAAGCTGCCCCACCGCATAGTCGGCAAGCCGGATGCCCGCCCTGTTCTCGCGATAGGAGCCGTAGAAGACGAGTAGCGACAAGGACATGGGCTTCCTCCAGTTTCAGGTGTCGCGCGGAGCATGGCACGCCGGTCCGCCGCGCTCAATCGCGCGAGGTCATGCGTTCGCTCGACAGGCTCGCCGCCGGGCGATACATCGCGACCATGACGCCGCCCGAGCTCAATGTGCCGATCGGCCCGATCCTGTCGGCGCTGAATACCGTGGGCACCTTCGTCTTCGCGGCCTCGGGCGCGCTGGCGGCGGCGCGCCTGGGGCAGACGCTCGTCACCTTCGCCTTCTTCGCGCTCGCGACCGGCGTGGGCGGCGGCACGGTGCGAGATCTGCTGATCGGCGCCCCCGTTTTCTGGGTGTACGATGTAAGCCAGGCTCTTATCTGCCTCGGCGCGGCGGTCATCATCTTCATGACGCCGTTCCGCTGGTGGCCCGAGCGCATGCTCGACTGGCTGGACGCCGTCGGGCTGGCGGCCTTCGCCGTGTTCGGCACGGCCAAGGCGATGAGCTTTGGCATCCACCCGTTCGTCGCGGCGCTGATGGGCATCACGACCGGCTGCGTGGGCGGCATCATCCGCGATCTGCTGGCCGGCGTTCCCTCGATCGTGCTGCGTCCGGAAATCTATGTGACCGCCGCCGCGCTCGCCGCCGGGCTTTATGCGCTGCTGCTGACCATCGGCGTGCCCCCCGCGCTCGCCGGAGCGCTCGCGGCGCTGGCCGGATTTGCGCTACGGGCGCTGGCGATCGCGCGGGGTCTGGCATTGCCGCACTATGGCGAGCGGGTGGACTAGGATCGACGTTGCTGAGGCCGCGCTCGGCCCGCGCTACTCATGAACAGAAGATGATCGTTCCGGCTGGCGTCAGCGTTTGCTCGCCCATTGGAGGAGCGCGCCGAACCAGCCCGCCTTTTCGCGCTGGGTCGCCACCGGCGACGGCGCGAAGGCACGGCATTCCAGGCAGTCGGCGCGGATCGACGCGCCCTCCACCAGACCGCGCAGATCGGTGACGACGCGCATTGCCACCTGCTCCTGCCGGTGGGCGGCATGGCTCAGCCAGTCGTGCGGGGCGCCGTTCGTCCGGGCGCGGGCATCGGCCTCGTCGCCGGTCAGTGCGGCGAGGAACTGCGCCCAGGCATCGGGTTTGGGATCGAAATAGCGCGCCTGTGCGGCGCTGCCCTCCAGCCCCGCGCGCCGGGCCGCCTCGGCCACCGCATCCTCCAGCCCGCCAAACCGGTCGACGAGCTTCAGTTGATGCGCCGTGCCGCCGTCCCAGACGCGGCCTTGGCCGATCTCGTCTACCCGCTGCGGCGAGAGCTTGCGCGCGCCTGCTACGAGGCCGATGAACTTGCCGTAAATGTCCTCCACGCTCGCCTGCGCGAGCTGATCGAAGGCGGGGCTCACGCCGCCGACCACATCGGGCTCGCCGGAGAGCGCCGTCGCCTTCACGCCGTCGCTGGTGACGCCGATCTTGGCGAGCGTCTCCTCGAAGCTCGGGAGGATGCCGAACACGCCGATCGAGCCGGTGATCGTGGCCGGCTCGGCGAAGATCATGTCGCCCGCCGTGCTCACCCAATAGCCGCCGCTCGCCGCGACATTGCTCATCGAGACGATGATGGGCAGGCCGCGTCCCTTCGCCTCGGCCAGCGCGGAGCGGATCTCCTCCGCCGCCGCGGCCGATCCGCCGGGCGAATCGACGCGCAGGACCAGCGCGGCGACATTGCCGTCCGCCAGCGCGTCGCGAATCAGATAGGCGATGGTGGTGCCGCCCGCCCGGCCCGCCAGCGCCTCGCCATCGACGATTTCGCCCGCGACGGTGATGATGCCGACCTTGCCGCCGCCCGGCTCGCCATGGTGGCGGATATAGTTGCCGAGCGGTATCGCGGCAAAATCGCCGGGGCCGCCGTCCTGCGCCTCGCCCGCAAGATCGGCGACGCGCTTGCCGAAAGCGAGCTTGTCGCCAAGCTTGTCGACCAGCCCGCTCGCCTGCGCCACCCGCGCCGCATCGCCGGAGTGGGCGCGCAGCAGCGCCACCGGATCGGCGAGATAGGCGCTCACCTTGGCCTTGGGCCGCGCCTTGCCCACGTCGGCCAGCCAGTTAGCCCAGATGGATTTGACCAGCGCCTCGCTGGCGGCGCGCGCCTCGGGTGACTGGTCCGTGCGGATGAACGGCTCCACCGCGCTCTTGTAGGTGCCCACGCGATAGACATGGGCCTTGGCACCGAGCTTGTCGATCAGGCCCTTGTAATAGAGGTTGCTGCCGCCGGGACCGGTGACGCCGACCATGCCGAGCGGCGAGAGCCAGACCTCGCTGGCATGGGCGGCGAGCTGATAGCCATCGTCGTCATAAAAGCTCGCATGGGTGAGCACGGGCTTTCCGGCCGCGCGCACCTTGTCCAGCGCCGCGCCGACGCGCTCCATCGCCACCTGGCCGCCGCCGTCGAAGCCATCGAGATCGAGCACCACGGCCTTGATCGCGCTGTCTCCCGCCGCCGTCTCGATGGCGCGCACCACGTCGCGCAGCCGATGCTCGGCCGCGCCGGTGTCGCCCGAGAGGGCGCTCAGCCGGTCGATGTCGCGCGGCTGCTCGACGATCGGCCCGTCGAGCGTGAGGTAGAGCGCGCCGCTCGCCGGAATGCCGCCATCGGCGCCGCGCGCCATGCGGATGCCGGTATAAAGCATCGCGAAGAACAGTAGCAGCAGGAGCAGCACCAGCCCGTCCTTGATGGCGACGAGCAGCTTCCAGGCGCTTTTGATGAAACCGACCACGGCCTATGTCTCCTTCGACTGCCTCGCTAGCGCATCTTGGCGCCCGATGCACGGGAGGAAGCGCGGCGCGTGCGACCGCGCGCGCCGCTGGTCAGAGATACGTCTTCATCAGCTGCGCGCGGTGGTCGAACACCGCCTCATCCGTCATGCCGGCGCCATCCTGCCTCGCCTTTTCGCACAGCAGCCCCAGCGCCTGACGATCCTGCGCAAGGCCGAGCAGCGCCTTGCTCAGCGCGGCGGGATCCATGGCCGTGAGCAGTCCCCCGCCATGCGCGGCCACCAGATCCTCCGGATAGGCCGAGCCATAGCCCACGATCGGCGTGCCGCTCACCAGCGCTTCGATCAGGCAACGCGGCGATTCGGGTGTGAGGTGGCAGAAGAGCATGACATGGGCGGCGCGTAGCGCAGCGAGCAGCTTCGCCCGGTCTGTCAGCGCGCCGGGGAAGCTGATGCGATCGGCAAGGCCGAGCGCCTCCACGCGGGCGCGCGCCTCCGCAAGCTGCGGCCCATCGCCGAACCAGCGCGCGCGAAACACCAGCCCGGCCTGCGCACACAGGCGCAATGTCTCGATCCAGTCCATCACGCCTTTGTCCGGATGAACCCGCCCGGCATAGACGATGTCGAGCGGGGGCGCGGGGGGCGCGGACAAGGCCGCGATCTTCGCCGCCAGCGCATCCGGCCCGATCTGATCGGCCGGCTTGATGTGGATATTGTGCACCAGATGGGGATTGCGCGTGTAGGGCGAGTAGGCCGTGAACGTGTCATGCCCGTGGAACAGGCCGAGCGCGGTGCGGCGCAGCACGGCGCGCTCGCGGCGCTCCGTCAGCCAGGCGGTGAACAGGCCGAACAGCCTGCGCACGCCCGTCCGCCGCTCCGCCTCCACCCGCGCGATGGCGGACTCCACGCGGTCCGTCCAGTAGCAGGCCTTGCGCCCCTTGCGCGCCGCGATCAGCGCGCCCGTGCCGCCCCAGTCCCCCCAGATGACGCTGTTGGTGAAGTGCAGATACTCATGGCTGTCGATCAGTGCGGAAAGCTTGCGCGACATGTCGGGATAAGCGCGCAGATATTCGAGCGGCGTCCAGGCCGGCGGCATGAGGAACAGGCTGAGCCGCTCGCCAAAACCAAGGCTGTCGATCGCCAGATGATCCGCCGGGGGATCGCCCGGCAGCAACTTCACCGCCAGCGTCATGCTGCCGAAATTGCGCAGCCACTGGGCGAGGCCATTGGCGGCCTGACTTTCGATATAGACGCGCCCATCCTTGCTGTGCACGCCCAGCATCAGCACCAGCAGCAGGGAATCTGGCTTGCGGGCCGGCGAGCCAGCCGCCGTCATGCGCCAACGATCCCGGATTTTTTCGTCCCGCCCACGAGATTCCCCTGACAACGCTGACAAGCCTCAGGCAGAGCGCCCGGGTGGCCTCTTCGCTGCCTGTGTCGGCATTGGCAGTCAAGAGTCGATCCGTTGAGGCGCGGGACAGGGCTGGCGATGCATGTCTTTCCGGGATGCGCCGGGGCGTGTGGACGGCGGGGCGGCCTGATCCCCGCTCGCCGCTCGCGCGCAACGATTCACGTGTTCAGCAGATTTTTTGCTGCGCTGCGCCTTGACCCGCGCGGACATGCACCCATATGGCCGCCGTTAGCACTCACCGTGAGACAGTGCTAACAACCTGATTCACGCGGCATGGGGCGAGCCGGTATCTGGGGATTGCGGGCGCGGGGGGCAAGAGCCGACCTGCGCTTCATCTCAGGAGAGAGCCGGGGCGTCCCAGGCCCCTAACGGAAGGACATGACAATGGGATTTCGTCCGCTGCACGATCGCGTGCTCGTACGCCGCATCGAAGCCGATGAGAAGACCGCCGGCGGCATCATCATCCCCGACACGGCCAAGGAAAAGCCGCAGGAAGGCGAGATCGTCTCCGTGGGCTCCGGCGCCAAGTCGGAAGACGGCAAGGTGACCCCGCTCGACGTCAAGGCTGGCGATCGCGTCCTGTTCGGCAAGTGGTCGGGCACCGAGGTCAAGGTCGATGGCGAAGACCTGCTCATCATGAAGGAAAGCGACATTCTCGGCATTATCGGCTGAGTGCGCTGAGTCCATCGTTCCAGAAATTCTCAGAAAGAAGAGGTTAGCAACATGGCAGCCAAGGACGTCAAATTCTCCCGCGACGCGCGCGAGCGCATCCTGCGCGGTGTCGACATCCTCGCGGACGCGGTGAAGGTCACGCTGGGCCCCAAGGGCCGCAACGTCGTCATCGACAAGAGCTTCGGCGCTCCCCGCATCACCAAGGACGGCGTTTCCGTCGCCAAGGAGATCGAGCTCAAGGACAAGTTCGAGAACATGGGCGCCCAGATGGTGCGCGAAGTGGCCTCGAAGACCAACGACATTGCCGGTGACGGCACCACCACCGCGACCGTGCTCGCCCAGGCGATCGTCCGCGAGGGCATGAAGTCGGTGGCCGCCGGCATGAACCCGATGGACCTCAAGCGCGGCATCGATCTCGCCGTGACCAAGGTCATCGAGAACCTCAAGGCGCGCTCGAAGCCGGTCGCCGGCTCCGCCGAGATCGCCCAGGTCGGCATCATC
>JAFKLU010000398.1:8676-15992 GCA_017304105.1 Sphingomonadales bacterium | reverse complement strand
CCTCCACCGGCGGGGTCGGCAGCGCGACGCCCAGCGCCTGGGTCATGAAATCGCGCCAGATCCGCGCCGGCACGCCGCTGGTAAGGCCGCGATTGGGCGTATTGTCGTCATTGCCGACCCAGACGCCGGCGACGAGATCCCCCGCATATCCGATGAACAGGACGTCGCGGCTGTCCTGCGTCGTGCCGGTCTTGCCGAAGGCGTCGATGGGCAGCCGGGCGCCCGTCGCGGTGCCGCCGCGCACCGCGCTGGCCAGCAGATCGCGCAGACCCTCGACTTCATCGCTGCTGAGGCTTCGCCGCCCATCCCGCAGTGCCGCGAACCACCCGCGCTCTTCCGCCTCCTCAAGCCCGCGGGGCCGCACCGGGTCGCCATCATTCGCCACCGTCGCATAGGCGGAGGTCAGCTCAAGCAGAGAGACCGCCGACGTGCCGAGCGCGATCGATGCTTCCTCCGGGATCGGCGTCGAGATGCCGAGATCGCGCGCCGCGCGGATCACGGCACGCGGGCCGACCTTCTGGATCAGCCGCGCCGCCGCCACATTGCTCGATTTCGCGAACGCCTGACGCAACGTGATCGGGCCGCGATAATGCCCGTCATTATTCTTCGGCGCCCACTCGCCGATCGTCACCGGCGAGTCCTCGATCATTGAATCCGGCGTCATCCCGGCGCGCAGCGCGGCGAGATAGACGAACAGCTTAAAGGTGGAGCCGGGCTGCCGCCGCGCCTGCGTGGCGCGATTGAAGGAACTCTCCCCATAATTCCGGCCGCCGACCATCGCCACCACGCGCCCATCGGGCCGCATCGCGACGAGCGCCACCTGTGCCTTGCCCAGGCCGGCATTGCGCACGGCGCGCTCGGCCGCGCGCTGAACGCGCGTTTCCAGCGTCGTGCGCACCTTCAGCTCGGTACTGATCTCGCCCGCCCGGTCGCGCGCCTCAGGCAGAACCCAGTCGGCAAAATAGGTGCCGCTCGGCAGCTCCGCCGCCTTTTGTCGCACCACCCGTGCCGGCCGCACGCGCGCAGCCTCCGCCTTGTCGAGCAGCCCCGCCTCGACCATAGCCGCGACAACCAGCTTCTGCCGCGCCTGCGCGCCTTCCAGATTGCTGGTGGGCGCGAGCCGCGAGGGCGCCTTCACCAGCCCGGCCAGCATCGCCGCCTGCCCCACGCTCAGATTTTCCGGCTTCCGGTCGAAATAATGCCGCGCCGCCGCGCTCAGCCCATAGACATTGTCGCCATAATAGACGTTCGAGAGATAGCGCGAGAGGATCTCGTCCTTGCTGAGCCACGCCTCCAGCCAGAAGGCGATCAGCACCTCGCGCAGCTTGCGCGTCGCGGTGCGGTCGGAATCGAGGAAAGCGTTCTTGGCGAGTTGCTGCGTGATCGTGCTGCCGCCCTCGCGCACGCCGCCCGCGGAGAAATTGTTCCAGGCCGCGCGCGCAATGCCCTGTGGATCAATGCCCCAGTGGCTGCGGAACCGCCGATCCTCGATCGCGATGAAGGCATTGGTCACATGCGCCGGCAATTTCGCTGCGTCGACCGGATCGCCGATCGTGGCGCCGCGCCGCGCGATAGGCGTTCCCTCGGCGGAAAGCAGCGTGATGCTCGGCGGTGCAGGCGGCTGGAGCGAGCGCGACAAGGGTGCCGTGAGCGCGAGATAGGCAACGAGCAGGACGAACAGAATGGCCGCCGCCAGCAGCCCCCGCCTGATCCAGCGCCAGAAGTTTCGCCTGGGCGGCGCCGCGCCGCCATCGGGGGACAGCCGCCCGTGCCCCTGATCCGACGGATCGATCTGCCCGGACTCCTGGCCGAGGGAATGAGGATCAAAAGCCGTGGACAAGGTTCAGCATCCAGCGGCTGGATTAAACGTCCACAACAGTCCCCGCAAGAGCGCAGCGCGGAGGATTCAGGAGCGCGCCGCGACGGGTCGCGCACTTCCGACGCGGGCTTTGCGAGGCCGCCTGAACCAGAAGGTCCAGACCGCCAGCGAACCCAGCATGGCAAGCGCGAGGCCGGAGGCTGTCATGACCATCCGGTACGGCAGCCCGCCGACCTTGGCGGCATGAAGCGGGTAGAAGCGATTGTAGAGCGTCACCCGCAGCGGCACATCGCGTGCGTCCCGCGCTCCCACAAGCGCGCCGGTATCCGCCGCGAACCAAAGCATCGTGCGTCCGTTCGGCAGCCATTCCTCCGGCTGGCGCATACGCACCGTGACGAGGCCGCTGTCGCCCCGCGGCGGCGCCACGATGCGCAGTTCCGCTTTCGGGAAGCGGGCATGGGCCGCCTCGATGAGCGCCCCCCAGTCGAAGTTCGCCGCCAGCGGCACCGGCTTATATTCCGGCGCCTGCGACGCCGCCTTCAACTCCGCCTGTGTTCCGGGGCCGAGGATGAGGCTCGCTACCGGACGGAACACGAACACGGCGCCGGTGACAAGCGAGAGCGCCAGCAGCGGCGCCATCACGATGCCGAGATCGCGATGATGGCGCACGATGGCCGGGCGCGAGAGCCGCTTGGGGATCAGCCGGAATTCGAAGGTCGAGCGCGTCCGCCACCACAGGATAACGCCGGAGACGACAAAGAACAGCCCGCACAGCGCCGCCACGCCGATCACTGTTTCGCCCGCATCGCCGGCGAAGAGATGATGATGGAAATCGAAGAGCCACAGCTCCGGCCGCGCCCACTGGCTCTGCCACGCCGTCACGATCGCGCCGCTCTGGTCGGCATAGGCGCCCGCGCCCTTCGCGAAGGTCAAGCGATCCAGCCCGAAGCTGTCGCTCGCATAGATGATGCTCTGCGGCTGCTGCGGCCCCGTCATCATCCTCTGCGTCGCCTGCGCGAGTGCCCGCACGTCGGTCACCCGCGCGTCGCCGGTATGGGGGAGCATCACCCAGGCGTCCTTGTGGACGAGGATCGCGCCCGTGAGGCCAAGCAGCGCCAGCACCAGCCCGATCAGCCCGCCCGCCCAGCGGTGCAGCGTGTCGAGCAGGCTCATCAGAAGCGATAGTCCCAGCTCAAGGTGAAGGTCCGCCCGCGCCCGGCGAAGAATGCCAGATTGTCGTTGGGCAGCCGCGTGTCGCTGGAATAATCGATGTAGAACTTATCGAACAGATTCTCCGCGCTCAGGCTGAAGGCGCCCAGGCGCCCCGCATCGTAGCGCACGCTCGCGTCCGCAATCGCATAGCCCTCGAAATTGTTGCGCGGATCGGGGTTCGCCTTGCCCTCAAAGCCCCGCGAGAGGAAGAAGCGGTTCTGGAACAGCGCCGAGAACGGTCCGTTCGCGTAGCTCACGGCCAGGTTGATGCGGTCGGGCGAGATGTTCGTCCCATCGAGGTCGGTGTCGACGATCCCGTCCGGATTGGCGCTGTCGCTGTCATAGCGGCCTTCGAGGTCGGCATAGCCCAGGTTCACCTTCAGGCCGGGGAGAGGCATCTGGATGCCCAGATTGATCTCCAGCCCGTGGATCTCGACGCGCTGGCGCTGCACGTCGAAGATGCCGCCCGAATTGGCGATGAGCAGTTGCCCCTTGTCGCTCGACGACCAAAAGAAGGCGACGCTCGCATCGAGCGGCCCGCGCTTCACCTCGAAGCCGATCTCGCGATTGTTCGAGACGATTGGCTGGATGTCGACATAATTGTCGATGTCCTGATTGGGCTTGCTCACCGCGCGGGTGATGCGGCCCACGTCCGGCACGGTGAAGCCTTCCGCATAGCTCGCATAAGCGCGGATGCCGGCCCAGGGCTCGATGATGACGCCGCCGTTCAGCAGCAAGTCGTCGAACTTGGGCTCACCGCCCGCCACGGCGACACCGCCATAGGTCGCGATGTTCTTGCCGTCATAGGTGGTCGAGGCGAGCGTGCGATAATCGTCCACCTTGATCGCAACATTCTCCCAGCGCAGGCCACCGGCCAGGCGCAGCTTGCCGTCCAGCAACTTGAGGTTCGCCTGCCCGAACGGCGCCAGACTGCGGAACTCGCTGGGCGGCACCCACACGCGGTTGGTCTGGATGAGCAGCTGAGATGTCTTGTCGAACAGCGCGTCGAACCCGGCGATGAGCGTCAGATCCTCAAAGCCCGGCACCGCACGCTCATAGCTCAGCTTGCCGCCGATCTTGCGCGAGCGGTTCTCGGATTGATCGAAGAGCTGGCGCGTCGGGTCGATCGCCGGATCCTGGAACGTCGCGATCGGCGCAATCTCGCCGCCGAACGTGTCATGCGTGCGGTTCCAGAAGATCTGGCTGACGAAATTGCCACCCCACAGGTCGCTGTCGGTCAGGCTCAGCGCCACGCTCTCGGTGCGGCTGGCCGCGGGCTTTCCGGGCGGCGTGCCGCGCACAGAGCTGGTCGGGATGCCGGTAGCCCGGTTGCCCGCAATCGCGGTATATTTGCCGTCGCCGTCCAGCTCGAAACGGCTGGCGATCAGGTCCAGCCGCGCGCTGCCGCCGAACTCATAGCCCAGCCGGGCGAAGAAGTTCGTCGCCTGCGAGGTCTGCGTCTCGCCCTGCGTCAGGTTGAGGCCAATGCGGCGATTGTCGCCATCATAGAAGGCGCCGCGTTT
This sequence comes from Sphingomonadales bacterium, assembly GCA_017304105.1. Taxonomy (GTDB): domain Bacteria; phylum Pseudomonadota; class Alphaproteobacteria; order Sphingomonadales; family Sphingomonadaceae; genus Sphingobium. Next base: position 11,438 of record JAFKLU010000398.1, on the reverse strand, counting down.
CTGCCAGGTCGCGCCCACGGTCGCGTCGAACGCCCCGGCCTTGTATTGCAGCAGCCCCGCCGCCTTGCCGCCGAGGCCATCGTCATTGAACCTGTTGTCCGCAGTGCCCTGCAGCAGGACGCGGCCCGAGAGCCCTTCCCTGCGCGGCGCGCCGACCGTGACCTGGTTGACGATGCCGCCGGTGCCACCGATCCCCTGCAGCGCGTTCGATCCATAGATCAGCTCGACCCGGTCGATGAAGAAGCCGTCGATGGTGAAGCCATCTCGGCTGCCGTCGCGCAGCGGCGTCGACTGGGGAATGCCGTTGATCGCATAGAGCGGCGAGCGCCCGCGCAGCGTCTCGCCCGCGCCGGAGAGCTTCTGCCGTGTAGGCGAGAAGGAGGGCGTGAGATTGGCGACGGCATCCGTCACCGAGCCGGAGATGGCGATCTGCTGATCGAGCGACTGGCTGTCGATGACATCGATGGTGAGCGGCAGCGCATTGGCGGGAAGCGCCGTGCGCGCGGCGGTGATGACGATGGTGCCGCCGTCCGCCTCGCCAGGCGCTTCCTGCGCCTGGGCGGGCATGGCGATGACCGGGAGAACGGCAATGGTGGAGAGCAGAACAGACCGCATCATGACCCCTTGTGGTTTTCGCGCCAGCGGCTAGCGAAGACAGGGCGTTAATGCAAGTCATTATCATCATCAAATGCCCGGGAGGGCTCCCACAGGCCCTCCCGGACTGAAACGCGACGGGACAGGCCCGCCGCGCCCCCCCCTGTTCAGAAAGCGACCGTGATCGAGCCGACCACCGTGCTGCCCGCGATGTTGCCGCCGTCGCGATAGTTCAGGAACGATCCGGCGATATACTGGCGCTCGGCATCGCTGATGTCGGTATCCACATAGGAAATGCCGAGGACGACCGGACCGAGCGCGAGGTCCGCACCCAGCGACCAATCCCAATATTTGCCGGTCGGCGCGATGCTGGTGCCGTTCGGGCCAAGGCCGGAATTGCCCTTCGAATAGCCGAGATGGCCCTTCAGCGTCAGCGGGGTATTGGGCACGCCACCGGCGAGATCGCCCCAGACGTAGAGGTTGTCGCTCTTCGCGCCCGGCGCATCGGGCGTGCCCGCGGCATAGCTGACGTCGTTGAAATACCAGCGGCCCAACGCCTCCTGCTCGGGCGCATAGGCCACGCCGACCGTGGCGGAAACGGGGCCCAGCGCCGTACCGACCTTCACATAGGGTTCAATGAACTGCGTGTTGTCGAGGCCGCTGGGATAGAAATAATAGGTCGCGCCAACGTCGATCGTGGCTGCGCCAACGGCGGTCTTGTAACCGGCGTAGATGTCCAGCTCCATGTTCGAGCCACCGAACGCGCCCCAGCCCGCCAGATTGGACCCCCAGGTGCCGACATAGACGCCGCTCTCATGCGAGACAGAGAAGCCGCCCTGAACGGCCATGCCCTGATCTGTCTGGGAAACACCACGGAAACGATAGTCCGTAACCAGACCGACCGAACCGGAAACGGTGAACGGGCTTGTCGCCTCTTCCTGTGCGAAGGCCGGCGCTGCGGCGGTCGCCGCGAGGATCGCGGCAAACACGTAATTCTTCATGGAACAAACCCCTTTTACAAGTTGTGTCTGTTCCGTCCTGCGCTCCCCGGGCCGGACTATCTCTGCGTGCCGTTGCGTCACGCCGGTGCCTGGTCACCTTGGGAGAATGCTGTGCTAGCGTACGTGCTTGGCTAAAAATTTGCCGGACCGTGACAAAGTGTTGCCACGGTCCGGCTGGGAAGGCGCCAAATGGGGAGGAAGCGCCTTCCGGGGGGCTCAGTGCGTTCCGTGCGCCAGCCGGGCGACGAGCGGCTGCGGGCCGGTCATCAGAACCTTCTGGCCGCTGGTGTGGCGGCGCGCGACCCATTCGCGCATCATTTCCGCGCTGGTATGGTCGATGCCGTGCAGCCGGTGGAGGTCGAGATGGACGACCCTTCCGGCCGGGATGCTCTCCAGCCGCTCGGTGAGCCGCGTCAGGCTGACGAACGTCGCCGAACCTTCCAGGCGCAGACGGGCCGCGTCCTCCGCATGATCCTCCTCCACCTTCAGGCGCAGGCTCTTGCGGTGCTGGAACAGCTCGATGAGCGAGAGGCCGAGGCCGACCAGCACGCCAGTGAGAAGGTCCGTCGTCACCACGAGGATGAAGGTGACGGCCCAGATCGCAGCGGGCAGCATGCCGTAGCTAGCGAAGAGATGGCGCACATGGCTGAGGCTTACGAGACGCCAGCCGGTGACAACGAGGATGCCGCCCAGCGCCGCCATCGGGATTTCCCGCAACAGCGCCGGCAGCAGCGCAACAAAGCCGAGGATCCAGATGCCGTGGAGCACCGTGGAGAGCCGCGTCTTGGCACCCGCCTGCACGTTGGCCGAGCTGCGCACGATCACGCCGGTCATCGGCAGCGCACCGGCGAGGCCGCAGAGCAGATTGCCCACGCCCTGCGCACGCAGTTCCTTGTTGTAATCGGTGCGAACACCATCGTGCATGCGGTCGACCGCGGCGGCCGACAGCAGGGTCTCGGCGCTGGCGATGAAGGCGATTGCGAGCGCCGTCACCAGCAGGCCGGGCTGTGCAAGCGGCGCGAGCCAGCCAGCGTCGGTCGGCGCATCCACCGCGCCCATGATCGAGGCAGGCACGTCGACGCGGGAGATCGGCAGGCCTGCGGCCCAGGCGATCAGCGTCGCGGCGCCCACGCCCAGCAGCGCGCCGGGCACGAGCTTCAGGCTCTT
>JAFKLU010000398.1:0-8576 GCA_017304105.1 Sphingomonadales bacterium | reverse complement strand
CGCCGATGGTGACGAGGCCGATGAACAGCGCATATTCGGTCGACTGGAGGTGGAACGGCGAGAGGCCAAGGATCTGGCCCGGCATGGCCGTGATATTCTCCAGCCCGCTCGACATCGGGCGATCATCGAACAGGATGTGGAACTGGCCGATCACGATCAGCGCGCCGATGCCCGCCAGCATGCCATGCACCACGGCCGGCGAGATGGAGCGGAAGAAGCCGCCCATCCGCAGCATTCCCGCCACGAGCTGGAGGATGCCGGCGAGCAGCAGAACCGGCCCGAGCGCCGCAAGGCCATGCTCGCGCACGAACTCGAAGACGATGACCGCGAGGCCCGCGGCCGGGCCGCTCACCTGAAGCGGCGATCCGGCCAGCAACCCGACGATGATGCCGCCGATGATGCCGGTGATGAGCCCCTTCTCCGGCGGCACGCCGGACGCGATGGCGATGCCCATGCAGAGCGGCATCGCCACCAGAAAGACCACGATCGAGGCGGTGAAATCGCGCGTCAGGGTTCCGCCCTGCGCGCCCCCCTTAAGCGCGGCGATCATTCGGCCGCCTCAAGGGAGAAGCCGACGTCCGCAGCCATGCGCGGAGCGCCCTGCCCCTGCACGGCGACCGGCAGCGGCTGATCTTCGCGCAACGGGGTGAACCGGCCCGTCTCGCCATCCAGGCCGAGGATCTGCCCGGCGTGAATGTCCACGAACCAGCCGTGCAGCGCCATCTCGCCCCGCGCGATCGCGGCGGCAACCGAGGGGTGGGTGCGCAGATGCGCGAGCTGCGCGACGACATTCTCCAGGCTGATCGCGCGCACGCGGCCATGATCGTCCAGATGCGGGTAGCAGCTGTCGACGACATGCTGTGCCGCCGTGCCATGGCGCAGCCACGCGGCAACGTTGGGCATCTTGTCGAGACCCACCGGATTGGCGAGCGCCTTCATGGCCCCGCAGTCCGAATGGCCACACACGATGATGTCGCGCACACCGAGCGCCATCACCGCATATTCGACCGTGGATGAGACGCCGCCATTCTGCGTGGCGAAGGGCGGCACGATGTTGCCGGCGTTGCGGCACACGAAGAGGTCGCCGGGCTGAGCCTGCATGATGAGCTCGGGCACGACACGGGAGTCGGCGCAGCTGATCATCAGTGCCTTGGGGCTCTGGCCATGGGTGGCGAGCTTGCCGTAAAGGTCGGCGCTACCCGGAAAGACGCTCTTCTCGAAGCTGAACACGCGTCCGATCAGTTCGTTCATGGTCAAATCTCCATCAAGCGGGCGCAATGCCCGCATGCAGGGAGAAGCTAGGCAGCGAAATTTGCTGCGACCGCACGACAATGTAAGGAAGTGTTTCCGGGAATTTGGCGGCTTCCGCGCGCGTGTTTCGCGGCGGGATGCGCCGTCCAACCCCTGCGGGCCGGCTCATCGGCAGAGGCTGAAACGAAGCGACGCCCTGTGGTCAGGCCGCCGCGCTCGCGAGCGTCGAGTGGATCTCGTGCGAGGTCAGGCGGCGTTTTTTCGAGCAGGCAGACGAGGCCGAGCTCATCGATGCCCCTGCCCCGCAGCGCCTTGGCATAAAAGTCCTACCGCCGATGGGCCTCCGCGCGCTCGATGAGCGCCTTGGCTTCCTCGACATGCATGGCCTCGATCATGCGCCCGTCATAGCGCTGGGCGCCGCCGGTGAAGGCCTCGACCAGGTTGCGCGCCTGCTCCACCGCCGGGCCGCTCGGCGAGAAGGCATTGTTGGCGATCTCGATGTGGCTCGGATGGATGATCGACTTGCCGTCAAAGCCCATCTGCCGGCCTTCCTCGCATTCGCGGGCCAGCCCCTCGGGGTCTTCGAGATTGTTGTAGACGCCATCGAACGCCGCCACGCCCGCCGCCCGCGCCGCCAGCACGATGGACTGCAGCGCCAGCGAGATGGACGATCGCGGCGCATCGGGCGGCACGCCGAGGCTCCGGCGCAGATCGTTGACCCCCGCCATCAGCGCCACCACGCCCGGCTCGCGCGCGATGCTCTGCACGTTCACGATGCCGGTCGGGCTTTCGATCATCGCGATGACGTTGCGCTTGGTGACGAGATGCACGTCATGCGCCTGCCGCGCGTCGATCACCTTGGGCACAACGACATAATGCGATGCGGCGGTTCGCGCCGCGACCATGTCGAGCCCGTGGTCGGGGCTGCCCTCCGGATTGATGCGGATCGCGCAGGGGCGCCCGTCAAAACCGGCGCGGATCGCCTCGATGGCCGCCCGGCGCGCATTTTCGCGGTCCTCGGGCAGCACGGAATCTTCAAGATCGAGGATGATGAAGTCGCAGTCGAGCGTGCGGGCCTTCTCGATCGCGCGCGGGCGCGAGGCGGGCACGAACAGCATCGTGCGCACCAGCCGCAGCGGCAATCCATTGCTCTCCGGCTTCTCCTTGGCCTTCTTCATCCTGCGCTTGCCCTTTCCTGTTTTCGGCCGATTCCGCTTCCAGACGGCGGCCCGCCGGGCCATAGTAACGAGAGCAGGAGCAGGAGGCCATCGGCCATGGACGTCATTACACTCGCACTCTTCGTTGTCATTCTGGTGATCTTCTATCTCGCCGCAAGCGTGAAGATCGTGCGTCAGGGCTATCGCTACACGATCGAGCGCTTCGGCCGCTTTACCGAGGTGGCCGCGCCCGGCTTCAACATCTATCCTGCCTTCTTCTATCGCGTCGGCCGCAAGATCAACATGATGGAACAGGTCATCGACGTGCCCAGCCAGGAGATCATCACCAAGGACAATGCGATGGTCTCGGTGGATGGCGTGGTGTTCTTCCAGGTGCTGGATGCGGCCAAGGCAGCCTATGAGGTGAGCAGCCTCAATGTCGCCCTGCTCCAGCTTTCCACCACCAATCTGCGCACGGTGATGGGCTCGATGGACCTCGACGAGACCCTCTCCAAGCGCGACGAGATCAACGCCCGGCTGCTCAGCGTCGTGGACCATGCCACGAACAGCTGGGGCGTGAAGATCACGCGGGTCGAGATCAAGGACATCCGCCCGCCGCAGGACATCGTGAACGCCATGGGCCGGCAGATGAAGGCCGAGCGTGAGAAACGCGCCAATATCCTTGAGGCCGAGGGCTTCAAGAGCGCCGAGATCTTGCGGGCCGAGGGCGCCAAGCAGGCGCAGATCCTGGAGGCCGAGGGCAAGCGCGAGGCTGCCTTCCGCGAGGCGGAGGCCCGCGAGCGCGCGGCCGAGGCGGAGGCCAAGGCGACCGCGCTGGTCAGCGAGGCGATCGCGAGCGGCAACGCGCAGGCGATCAACTATTTCGTGGCGCAGAAATATGTGGAGGCGGTGGAGAAGTTCGCCACCTCCAGCAATGCGAAGACCATCCTCTTCCCGGTCGAGGCGACGCAGCTCATCGGCACGCTGGGCGGCATCGGCCAGCTCGCCCGCGAGGCGCTCGGTGTCGAAGCCCCCGCCGCCGCGGGCAGCACGCAGACCGGCCTTCCCCGGACCAAAACGCCATGATGAGCGCGCTGTTCGGGGATGTTCATCCGGCCATCATCTGGTCGGTGCTCGCCATCATCCTCGCCATTGCCGAAATGGTGCTGCCCGGCACGTTCCTCATCTGGCTCGGCCTCGCCGCCGCCTTCACCGCCGGCCTTTCCATCGCGGTCCCGCTTTCCGAGCCTTTCCAGCTCCTGGCCTTCGCCATCTTCAGCGCGCTCTCGGTGAGCGGCGGGCGCCTCTGGTATCTGGCCCGCCCGGTCGAGCCGCAGGATCCGCTGCTCAACGATCGCTCGGCCCGGATGATCGGTCGGCACGTGCTCGTGATCGAGGCGATCGAGCATGGCCAGGGCCGCGTGCGCGTCGACGATGGCAGCTGGCAGGCGACCGGCCCGGATACGCCGGCCGGCACCTATGTGGTGGTGACGGACGTCTCCGGCTCGACGCTCACCGTCAGCCCTCTCCCCGCCGAGAAGAGCTGAGCCGCTCGGCGCGGGCGCCCTCCACCACCATCTGGCGGCGGCGGGGCAATGCCTCGGGCATTTCCTCGCGAATGAAGGCAAGCAGCTTCTCCCGCAACTCGCACCGAAGATCAAAGGCGGTTCCAGCATCGCGGGCCGTCGCGAGACCGCGAACCTCGATCGTCTCCTCATGCGTGTCGGTCACCTGCAGCACGAAGGCCCGGCCGTCCCACAATTTTGAAGCCTGCACGAGCTCTCCGTAGCGTGCGCGCAGCCGGTCAATGTCCGCTGAAGGGTCGAGCTGCCAGTAAACAGCGCCGAGCAGTCTGCTGGTGGATCGCGTCCAGTTCTGGAAGCTGTCTTCGAGGAATTTCGAGACCGGCACCACCAACCGCCGCTCGTCCCATATCGCGACGACGACGAAGGTCAGGTGGATCTCCTCTATCCTGCCCCATTCGCCTTCGATGATCACCACGTCGTCCAGCCGGATCGGCTCGGTAAAAGCGAGCTGGATACCGGCGATGACGTTCTTGAGCAGCGGCTGTGCTGCGGCCCCCACGGCCAGCGCGGCAAGGCCGGCGGAGGCCATCAGCGTCACGCCAACGGCGCGCACCGCGGGGATGCTGAACAGCATCAGGCAAATGGTGATGAAGATAACGCCCAGCGTCGCGATCTTGCTGAGGATGGTCGTGCGTGTTCGCTTGCGTCTCGCCCGCAGATTGTCGGCAACGCTGATGTCGGCGCGCATCACCACCACATCTTCCATCGCGCGGATCATGGCGATGACGAGCCAGCCGAGCAGGCCGGGGACGATGATCGCCATCGCCTGCTCCCAGATGGCGTGGCCGCGCTGCCCCAGCGTCAGCGAGGGTCTCACGAACGCCAGCGCCAGCGCGATCATCAGCCAACGCAGCGGCGAACGCGCCCGCTGCACGAATGGATCATCAAGAGGCGTCTTGCTGCGCGAAACCAATCGGCAGAGGATGCGGACGGCCAGCCAGTGCAAGGCGAGCGCAACGAGCACCGCCACGGCGATCAGGATGAGCGAACCCAGCAGAGGGTGGACGTTCCATTGGTCGTAGGTGAGTTGCATATCTTCGCAACTGCGAAGCAGCGCGATGGGTTCCGGCGCGGGACCGATCAGCCCCGCTCAAACGCCTGGACGATAGGACAAGGCCCCTCGTCCGACACCGCACAGTCGCGTGCAAGCGCGGCCAGTGCGGAGCGGGCAGCCTGGAGTTCCGCGATCTTCTCGTCCAGCGCCGCGACGCGCTCTGTCGCCAATGCGCGCACCCGCTTCCGGTCGTCGCCGGCATCGAGCTTCAGCAGTTCACCGATCTGGTCGAGCGTGAAGCCGGCCGCCTTCGCCCCACGAATGAAGCGCAGCCTGCGCACGTCCGCCTCACCATAGCGCCGCATACCGCCGATCAGTCCCGTGCCGCCGGTCTTCTCGGGAACATCCAGCAATCCGCGCCGCTGATAGAAGCGCACAGTCTCCACGCCCACACCGCCTGCCTGCGCAAGCTTTGAAATCGTCATCTTCCCCATGCTTGATTCCGTACCATGGTACGCACCTACATGGGGAGGACGAAGCATCGAGACAAGGAAGCGACCGCGTGCAAAATCCTGAGCCCAGCAACGCCAGACAGGCGATTCTCTACCGGATGGTCATGCCCGGCCATATATGCCCCTATGGCCTCAAGTCGCTGCACCCGCTGCGCAGCCGGGGCTACGCAGTCGACGATCGCTGGCTGCGCAGCCGCGCCGAGACGGACGCCTTCAAGGCCGAGCATGACGTGAAGACCACGCCGCAGACCTTCATCGAGGGCCGGCGCATCGGCGGCCATGACGATCTGCGCCGCTTCTTCGGCCTCAAGGTGAAAGACCCAAATGCGACCAGCTACACGCCTGTGCTGGTCGTGTTCGCGGCGGCCGCGCTTCTGGCCCTCGCGATCGACCAGCTCACCGGGATGGCGCTGCCCGGCCTCATGACGCTGGAGCGCTTCGTCGCGCTCTGCATGGTGTTGCTCGCCATGCTCAAGCTGCAGGATCTCGATCGGTTCGCGACCATGTTCCTCGGCTATGATCTGCTGGCGCGCCGCTATGTGCCCTATGCTTATGCCTATCCGTTCGCCCAGCTCGGCGCGGGGCTGCTGATGCTGACCGGCGAGCTCGTCTGGCTCTCGGCCCCGGTGGCGGCGTTCATCGGCGGCATCGGCGCGGTATCGATCTATCAGGCGGTCTATGTCGAGAAGCGCAGCCTGAAATGCGCCTGCGTCGGCGGGGGCAGCAACGTGCCGCTCGGCTTCGTCTCGCTCACCGAGGATCTGATGATGACGGCGATGGCAGTCTGGATGGCGGCGGGAGCGCTCGGCTAGTCCGGCCCCCGCCTCATCATCGATTGAAAGGACTTACTTGCCGCGCTTCTTGCGGTGGCTGTCCAGATCGAGCACGTCCGTGTCGGCGCCCTCGGGCAGCAGCCCCAGGCGCCGCGCGACTTCCTGATAGGCCTCGACCTCGCCACCCATGTCGCGGCGGAACCGGTCCTTGTCGAGCTTCTCGTTGGTCACGAGGTCCCACAGGCGGCAATTGTCCGGGCTGATCTCGTCCGCCAGGATGATGCGGGCAAAGTCGCCGTCCCAGATGCGGCCGAATTCCAGCTTGAAGTCGACGAGGCGGATGCCGATGCCCGCGAACAGGCCGCTCATGAAGTCGTTCACGCGGATCGCCATGTCGGCGATGTCGTGCATCTCCTCCGGATTGGCCCATCCAAAGCAGGCGATGTGCTCCTCGCTGACCATCGGGTCACCGAGCGCATCGTCCTTGTAGCTATATTCGATGAGCGTGCGCGGCAGCTGCACGCCTTCCTCGATGCCGAGCCGCTTGGAGAGCGAGCCGGCCGCGACATTGCGCACGATCACTTCGAGCGGCACGATCTCGACCTGACGGATGAGCTGCTCGCGCATGTTGAGGCGCTTGATGAAGTGCGTGGGCACGCCGATATTGCCGAGCAGCGTGAAGATATGCTCGGAAATCCGGTTGTTGAGCACGCCCTTGCCGGAAATCGTGCCCTTCTTCTGTGCGTTGAACGCCGTCGCGTCGTCCTTGAAATATTGGATCAGCGTGCCGGGCTCAGGTCCTTCGTAGAGGATCTTCGCCTTGCCTTCGTAGATTTGGCGGCGACGGGACATGGCGGTGCCTACTCATCAGCAAGAGAACAAAAAGCCAAGGCCCCGGCGACGCGAATCAGCAAGGATCAGCGGGCGCCGGGGCTCTTGCGGGTCGCCATAGACGAAGGCGGACGCAAGTGCAATTTTCCGCTCCGGCACCGATCCGCAGCCCTACTGGAGCGTCGCCACCAGCGCCTGCACCTCATCGTCCTCCAACAGGCTGGGATGCACGACCCGCCGCACCTCGATCGCCGGGATCGGATCAGCATAAGGCAGCCGTCGCAAGCCCGAGGAAGCCCCGATCCGCGCGGCCGCGGCGCCGAACAGCGGCAACACCCCCGCCCCTGCGCGCGCCTGCGCGACGAGCTGGCCATAATCGTCGCTCTCAACGATGAACGGCAGGCTGCCGAGCCCCGCCTCGATCAGGCAGGCTTCGAGCAGCGGGCGCAGCCTGTTGCCGGGCGCGAAGCTCAGCAGCCCCTCATCGAGCAGGTCCTCGCGATGCACATATTCGCGCTCGGCCAGACGGTGGTCGGGCGACACATACAGCGCCCAGCGCTCGCTCCACAGATAATCGGACGGGAAGACCCGCGTCTCTCCCATGGCATAGAAATAGGCCATCGAGATCGTCCCGGCGGATATCGCCAGAGCCACCCGGTCGGACGTGAAGCAGTTGAAATCGACCGAGACCGGACGATTGGGGAAGGCATCCTCAAAAGCCGCGAGCTTCTCCTGAAAGCGCGTGAGGATCGAGGCGTGCGCGCCGATGATGATCGGCTGATCATCCGGGGTGAGCGTGCTGATCTGCGCGACGGGCGGCTGGGTTTCGGGCTCGGCCGGAACGGGGTCGGGCGGCGTCAGCACGATCGCTGGCGGCTCGGGCTCGGGTTCCGGTTCGGGACGTGCCGGCTCCGGCGGCTCGAGCCTGATCGCCGTCACCTCGGCCTTTGGCTCGGGAGCGGCCATCGGCTCCACCTTCTCCTTGCCTCCCAAGTCCCGCATGCTCGCCACGAGTGCATCACAATCGGAGAGGATCAGGCGCGCCCGCTGCAGCGCCACTTCGCCGGCAGTCGACAACCGCGCCTTGCCGCCCCGCGACCGCTCGAACAGGCTGACGCCGAGCCGCGTTTCGAGCTGCCGGATATGGTCGCTCACCGCCACCTGCGAGACGCCGAGCGCCCGCGCCGCGGCCCGAAAACTGCCCTCGCGCGCGATCGTGTCGAGCGCTTCCAGCTGGCGCAGGGTCGGTCTTTCCATGGCGATTAGGTGAAGCTTATCGCTCGGCCTGTCAATCGCCTTCGATGCTGGCTAATAGTGGAGCGGGTAGCGGGGATCGAACCCGCATCACAAGCTTGGAAGGCTAGTGCTCTACCATTGAGCTATACCCGCTTATCAACGACTTAGGCCCTAATAATCACTCTGTTTTACAGCGCGGTTTACAGAGCCCTTCGCGATGCGTTCAGCCAGTGCCA